>VHBD01000005.1 GCA_016872125.1 Sphingomonadales bacterium | reverse complement strand
TGTCATCAACAAGAAGAACCCAAAGTTTAAACAAAGACAAGGATAATATTATGGCAAGGATAGCTGGTATTGATTTACCCCGCAACAAGAGAGGCGAAATTGGCCTCACCTACATCTACGGAATTGGCAGGTCTTCCTCAAGGAAAATTCTGACCAATGCCGGTGTGGACATGGACACCAAGGTAGGTGAATGGTCTGATGAACAATTGAATGTTATTCGAAAGCTCATCACGGACGAGTTCCGCGTTGAAGGCGAACTACGCTCTGAGGTTCAGTTAAGTATCAAGCGCCTCATGGATATCGGGTGTTATCGTGGTCAACGCCACCGTAAAGGATTACCCCTGCGTGGTCAGCGCACCAAGAACAATTCCCGCACGAGGAAGGGCAAGCGTAAGACCGTTGCCAACAAGAAAAAAGTAACTAAGTAATCAGTCATCGTCTTATTTGATCATAATCATCTATAAAAAATCCAATGGCCAAATCAACCAAAGTCGTTAAGAAGCGCGTTGTCCGCGTGGATGCCACCGGACAGGTTCACGTGCATTCGACATTCAATAACATCATTGTGTCCGTAACTAATTCCGAAGGGCAAGTGATATCATGGGCCTCTGCCGGTAAAGCTGGTTTCAAAGGATCCAAAAAGAACACGCCGTATGCCGCGTTGGTCGCCGCTTCCGATTGCGCCAAGGTTGCTTACGACTTGGGAATGCGTCGTGCAGAGGTATTCGTCAAAGGACCTGGAGCGGGTCGCGAGTCAGCTATTCGTGCGGTAGCGACTATAGGCATTGAAGTAACGGCAATCAACGATGTCACTCCAATGCCGCATAATGGTTGCCGTCCTGCTAAACGTCGTCGCGTTTAATTCTTTGTCATTTATTTAATTGCTGTAAACAATATTCATTATCATGGCCAGATACACCGGTCCCAAAACCAAAGTTGCCCGTCGCTTCAAAGAGCCCATCTTTGGGCCTGACAAAATTTTGCAAAAGAAGCAATATGGACCAGGCCAACACGGCCCATCCAAGCGCTCTCCCAAAAAATCGGAATATGCCGTACAGTTGGGCGAAAAGCAAAAAGTTAAGTACACTTACGGCGTCCTTGAGCGTCAGTTTTCCTTGACCTTTGACAAGGCCAATCGTAAGAAGGGAAGTACCGGCGAAAACTTGCTTAAATTCTTGGAAGCCCGTTTGGACAACACAGTTTTTCGTTTGGGTATTGCCCCGACTAGAGAGGCTGCACGGCAGCTCGTATCCCACCGACATATTGTGGTCAATGGGAAAGTTGTCAATATCCCATCGTTTCAATTGCACCCCGGTGATTATGTGGGGGTTCGCGAAAAGTCCAAAAACCTGGAAGTTATTGTAGATGCCGTAGGCGCCAAAATGGTTTCAAAGTTCAATTGGCTTGAATGGAGCAAAGAGAAAATGGAAGGTCGATTCGTGGATTTCCCCGAGCGTGACCAAATTCCAGAGAACATCAAGGAACAGCTTATCGTCGAATTGTATTCCAAGTAATTTTATTTCTGAATTTAAATATTTTCCATGTCTGTAATTGTTTTCCAAAAGCCTGAGAAGGTTATCATGCACAAGGCCAATGAGTTTCAAGGCTCTTTTGAGTTTAAACCTCTTGAGCCCGGTTATGGGGTAACCATTGGTAATGCATTGCGCAGAATCCTGCTGTCATCTTTGCAGGGTTATGCTATTTCATCAATTCGGATTCCAGGTGTCGACCACGAGTTCTCTACGATTAAAGGGGTAGTTGAAGACGTCATTGAGCTAATCCTCAATCTCAAACAAGTCCGGTTCAAACCGGTTGGCGATGCCATCGATGGGGAGAAAGTTATCGTGATCCTCAAGGGAAAAGGTGCATTCATGGCAGGGGATATCGAGCAATTTTCAAGCAACTTCAAGATCTTGAATCCCGATTTGCAGATTTGTACTATGGATGGCAAAATCACTTTGGAATTGGAGCTCACCATTCGTAAAGGGAGAGGATATGTTGCCGCCGAAGACAATAAAATCGAAGAAGGCTTGTTGGGTTTAATTCCAATTGACTCGGTATTTACGCCGGTAAAGAATGTTAAATACCAAATTGAAAACACCCGTGTTGAGCAAAAGACTGACTACGAGAAATTGCTTTTGGATATTGTAACGGACGGTTCGGTTCACCCTGAGGAAGCTTTGAAGGAAGCTGCTCGCATTTTGATTCAGCATTTTGCTTTGTTTTCGGACGAAACTATGGCTCTGGAAATAGCCGGTGATGACCAAGCCATGGTAATTGATGAGGACTTTTTGGCAAAGCGCAAATTGTTGAAATCCAATCTCAGCGATATGAACTTGTCTGTAAGGGCGTACAACTGTCTCAAGGCCGCTGAAATTCGCACTTTAGCGGATTTGGTCAAATTTGACATCGCTGATTTGCTTAAATTCCGCAATTTTGGTCGTAAATCCCTTACTGAACTTGAAGATTTGGTTCGTGAGAAGGGTCTCACCTTTGGAATGGATATTCACAAATACAAACTCGACGAAGATTAATCCCTCTAGCTATGCGTCACGGAAACAGCATTAACCATTTGAGTCGTACCTACGGGCATCGCAAGGCGATGTTACGGAACATGGCCGTCTCTCTGATTCTTAACAAAAGGATCAATACCACCTTGGCCAAAGCCAAGGAATTACGCAAATTTGTTGAGCCTGTTTTGACCCGATCCAAAGCGGACACCATGCACAATCGGCGCATGGTTTTTGCGGATTTGCAAGACAAAGAAGCGGTGAAGGAACTTTTTGGTAAGGTTGCCGAAAAGATCGCGACCAGACCTGGGGGATACACCCGAATTATCAAAACGGGTTTTCGTTTGGGTGATGCCGCTGAAATGTGCATGATGGAGTTGGTTGATTTCAACGAGCTTTTGTTAGCCGATTCAGCATCACGCAAAGCCAAGACTACCCGTCGTAGCCGCTCATCCTCCAAGAAAACCGCTAGTTCTGTCGCTTCTGCCGCCCCCTTAATGGGTCAAGCTAGCGTTGAAGAAGAAACAGCTGCAGTCCTTGTCAGCGAGGCGCCATTGGACGAGGCCCCTGTGGATGCAGCCCCAATGGATGAGTCTCCAATGGAGGCATCGGTAGCCACCGAAGAATCTTCTTTGGAAGTCAATACCGATGATTCAGTCGCTGAATTACCATCCGTGGAGATTTCGGAGTCTGAGGAAGGGAAGGCAGCAGACGAGGATAGTAAGGAGGCCTAAGCCGTCTTTATATCGCTTCGTCCGCAATCAGATTTCCAATCATCAATATTTCGACTCCCTTCTTGGTAGAGGAGAATAAAACGGGCCTTTGGGTGTATTTTTGACCACGCTATGGTTTTTCATACCCCCACGCCCGGAACCCTTGTACTGGCCGACGGGACGTGCTTTGAGGGCAAAATCATAGGGTATGATCAGGGTTTTAGCGGAGGTGAACTCTGCTTCAATACTGGGATGACCGGGTATCAGGAAATGTTTACCGACCCTTCCTACAAAGGGCAATTGTTGGTTCACAATTTCGTTCATTTGGGAAATTACGGGGCATATGCCTCGGATACGGAATCGTCACAGGTGCAGATCAGCGGGGTAATTGCGCGGAACTTTTCCAACAAGCATTCCAGGCTCATGGCGGATTCTTCATTGGCTGAATACATGGTGGCCCAAGGGGTTATGGGAATTGAAGGGATAGATACTCGGGCGCTGGTTCGGCATATTCGGAGTTATGGGGCGATGAATGCTGTGATCGTTTCGGCCTCGGCAGGTGAACAACGCTTGGAATTGGGAGCTAAGGCTTTGGCTTCCTTGCCCACAATGTCCGGTTTGAATTTGGCGCCGCAGGTGAGCACGCCAACCCCCTATAAATTATCGCCTGAGTCCAAGGACGGTCCTGAGGTTCAAACTCCTTTATACAGGGTAGCGGTGATGGATTACGGGGTAAAACGAAATATGTTACAGCATTTACGTTACCGTGGCTGTGAACTTATGGTCTTCCCTTCGTTTTCCACCTTGGAGCAAATTTTGGATTATGCCCCTCACGGGGTCATGTTGTCCAACGGACCGGGAGATCCGTCCGCAATGAATCAAGAAGTGCAGGTGGTGAAGGCGTTGGTTGAGCGATTACCCGTTTTTGGGATTTGTTTGGGGCATCAACTTTTGGGCCGCGCAGCGGGCTTGGAGACCTTCAAAATGCATAACGGTCATCGAGGCTCCAACCACCCTGTTCGAAATCTTCGCCGCAACCACTCCGAAATTACAGCCCAGAACCACGGCTTTGCTGTTCAAATGGATGCCTTGGCAAATCATCCCCATGTGGAACTAACCCATGTTAACCTCAATGATCAAACGGTAGAGGGCATTGCATGGAAAGATCGCCCAGTATTTTCCATACAATACCATCCCGAGGCGAATCCTGGTCCGCATGATTCTTTGTATCTCTTCGATGATTTCGTCCAAAGCATGGCGCAATGATCGATTATTTTATAAAACACTCAAAAACATCGTATTATGCCAATCATTGAGGACATTTTTGCCAGACAAATTCTGGATTCTCGAGGAAACCCCACCATCGAAGTGGATGTAATCACCTCCGATGGATGTACAGGCAGAGCAGCGGTACCGTCTGGCGCATCAACTGGTATGCACGAAGCAGTGGAGTTGAGAGATGGTGATTCTGCAGTTTACATGGGCAAAGGAGTTCTCAAAGCTGTAGAAAATGTTAATGAAATCATTGCTCCGGAGCTCGAGGGTATTTCTGTATACGAACAGCAGGCCATTGATAGGCTGATGATTGAATTGGATGGAACAGGTAACAAGTCCAGGTTGGGTGCGAATGCGATTCTAGGGGTCTCTTTGGCTTGCGCAAGGGCCGCCTCTGCATCGTTGGGGATGCCTTTGTATCGTTATGTAGGAGGGATTCAAGGGAACCTGCTGCCTGTACCCATGATGAATATCCTTAATGGGGGAGCACATGCCGATAATGGTATTGATTTTCAGGAATTTATGGTGATGCCATTGGGAGCCTCTACTTTTTCAGAAGCCTTGAGAATGGGAACTGAAGTGTTTCATCATCTGAAGAAGGTTTTGCACAGCCAAGGCCTTTCCACCAATGTGGGGGATGAGGGCGGTTTTGCTCCCAATATCCGTAACAATACCGAAGCCTTGGAGCTCGTGTTGAAGGCGATTGAGGCGGCAGGATATGTTCCAGGCTCTCAAATTGCCATTGCATTGGATGCGGCTTGTACCGAAATGTACGATGCTGCAACGGGCTTGTACCGATTTCATAAATCGGGCGGTGAGACCATGGATTCTTCGGCCATGGTTGACTTTTGGGCTTCATGGTGCGACAAATACCCAATTTGTTCCATTGAAGATGGCTTAGCGGAAGACGATTGGCAAGGTTGGGGCCTATTGACCTCCAAGCTGGGTCAGCGAGTACAGCTTGTAGGGGATGACTTGTTTGTGACCAACACCAAAAGACTTCGCAGGGGAATTGAATCGGGTGTTGCCAATTCCATTTTGGTGAAGGTAAACCAAATCGGCACCCTCACCGAAACCATGGAAGCGGTTCAAGCGGCTACTTCGGCCTCTTATACCAGCATCATGAGCCACCGCTCCGGGGAAACCGAAGACAGCACGATCGCGGATTTGGCTGTAGGCCTTCGCACTGGGCAAATCAAAACAGGCTCTGCTTCGCGCTCAGATCGCATGTCCAAATACAACCAACTGCTGCGTATCGAAGAGGAACTTGGTGATTCAGCTCTTTTTGGGGCGGGCTCGTTCAAGTTTCGTCCCGCGTAGGGGATTTCCTATGGAGTCGATTCGGTGAATTGAAAAGCGTAATGGTCAGCCCAATGTTTTCTTCCAAAAAATGATTTTGGGTCGTTTAAAAATAATCTTGCTTAATCGCTATTTCTTGACCGGACTTGCCTTTGTGGTGTGGTTGGTCTTCTTGGATGATTACCATTATTGGGGCCAAAGGAAGACCGTGGACGACCTAAGAGCATTACAAGAACAGCAGCGGTATTACGACTCGTCGATACAGCTTATGAATCAAGAAAAGGCCGCCCTTGAATCGGACACCTTGCTTCTCGAAAGGCTAGCCCGCGAAAAATACCGGATGTACAAGCCCGGAGAATCTGTTTTTTGGTTTCCCGATTCTACATTCTCCCAAAACTAAATTCGACCAGTCCATTGAGCCTAAAGCCTAGAGGATAAAAAGGACTAAGGGCCTTGGAATTGGTCGCAGTAGGACCCCATCTCAATCGTATAATTGAAATTGGTTTGGTTGATGGTCATGGTGGAGTCAATGGTTTGGCCATTGAAATAGCTGCGGAATTTGTAGGTACTGCCAACATTTAGGCTGGTAGTGGAGAATGCTCCATTGTTAACAAATCCCAAATAGTCGTAAGGACCTGTGCTGTTGGCGGCCTTGTAGTACAAGGGAAAATCTGGCCGAAATTGCACAAGGGGATTGTTCGCACACACCCCTGTGACATCCAACGTAATTGGAGGAGGTGGGGCTGGTATATTTATTGTTACCAGCTGGGTCATGCCGCAATTGAAGTTTGCAGAGGTCGCCAACAATTCGGTTTTGGAAGGACTGCGATAAATTTTGGCTTGCATATTCACCAACTGATTGGCAGTGTTCCGGAAGGGAACGCTGAAGAAATCAATAATTTCTCCGTTACCGATCAAATTATTGGCTGCTGCCCATTCGGTTACCAATTGGTTGGTGCCCGCGTGCACTATTTCAATCCAGAAGTACTGCTTAACACCGGTAGGAAGGGTGGGAATGTTGACCTGTAACCTGGTGGGTGACTCGCAACGAATACCGTACCAGTCCAAATTGAACCAGCTGAGGTGGGTTGTTAGAAAATCCACTTTCATTTTGCCGCTATTATCTCTCGCGATTACGCCGACCCTTTCGTAGGACCATTTTGCGGTCTGATTATCGTAACTCCATATGGGCAATGAATCGCCCACCTGAACAGGGTTACCTGTATTGGGGTTGATAGTTAAAGAATCCACATCCACCGAAACATTGATGGGTTGATTGAACGAACGTATGGGCTCATTGTTAACGGTCATGTCCACAGCAGTAAAGCCCCCTGTTTGGAAATAAACCTTGTTTGAATCGGAGCGATTTCCTCCAGATCCCGGGAGGTTGAGCACTCCGTTAGGAGAGAAGCCACCGGGGAAATTTACCAATGCGTTGGAATCACGAGCATCAAAAGAAGCGACTTGTACCTTAAGGTCGGTTCCAGGAACCACAACACCTGCATCGTTCTTAAATTGAGTAGCAGCAGGAATGGTGATTTCTACGTCTTGGTTGGTGTTCCCTCCACCACCACCCGTACCGAAATTGGCGGTGGTAACGACCACTGCGGTAGAGGTAGTTCCTCCAGATCCCAAAGCGATGGAGGTGTCCGATGTTCCAACTCCCGAAGGAGGGGCCTCAAGGTTGATCATGGATATAAATGCGTTTTGACTTTTGAGGCTTTGTTGGAAATAGAGGTAGGTAGTTTTGTCTTGGTACCCATCTGCGGTAATTCGCATCATCACCGCCTTAATTTCACCGGGCGCAATGCTGACCCTGGGATGCAGTCCGATGGACATACGGCCATCAATGATGTCGTAATCTTCATTTTCCCCGTTGCTGTTAAGGACTTCAGAGGCGGGAAACGAACCCGGAACGGATTCAAAAGTAATTTGAAGGTTATCGCCAAGCACAGAGAGGGCTTCGCGGTCCTTGGCATCAAGGATTTCCACCATGGCGGTGTATTCCATCAATTGCGGATCAATAACAATACTGAGTCCAGAAAGCGGATTTTTGTTGCAAGAGCCCAAGAGGAACAAGGCCAGGGTAGTGGTGAGAGCGTAAACAAGGGGGCGGATGGGCTTAAACATATTTTTGGAATAAAGCATGTGATTGGAGAAATTCAGGTGGGTAATTAATTGAATAGGTCAATTCGGTTGCTTAAAATAAAGCAACAGCCAACCTGAAGGAAAGAACGGGTAACCACTGGAATCCTTTGAGATTTTCTTGAAGGGTTGCGGATTGCTCACTGGTTCGTTTGACCATGCCGGTCGCTAAAATTTCAGGCTTAGGAGGACCGATATAATAAGCCCCTAAATCTAGGCCACATCCAATGCGATTCTTGGGAGCAGCGCGACCAAAACCCAGGCCTACATACGGGTTGACGGTGTTGAGTACCCAGTTAAGACCCAAGGACCCGATATCGTCCGAGGTGAATTTTATTTGGCCAAATTCTATGCTATCCAGGATAGTGGCCGTGACTTTGATTTGATTCCCTGAAAAGATTCCCAATCCTGCACTTAAGCGAAACGCATTACGAAATGGATGAAAATCGACGATAAGGTCAGCATGGTCCAACTTGGCGGTGACATCCACCAAGAGGTTAGCCCCCGAAAAATTAAGCTCCTTAGGCATTTCATAGCCAACAGCCCCTAAGATCGCATCGACATGTAAGGCTGAGTATTTGGCCCGTACGCCCAACATAGGGTTAATTTGATAGCCTAAGTCGGCTCCGACGCCGATGAGGCCACCGTGCAGGCCTATGCCCAACAGGTGGGTTGAGGTAGAGCCAAAGGCTTTGTCCTTCGTATTGGAATTTGAACCAGCTGAAACTTCTTGAGACTGCCCTTGAATTGGGCTGAGCACGAGGAGAGTGAGGCCAATCCATAGGGTCATTGAGGGCCTTGAGCGGAATTTATTCATGGGTTTGAGGAATTAAAGGCTATTCGAAACAATTAATTACGTCGTATTATTTAAAGATAGGCTATTTGGCCGTTTGTTATTTTATCGGTAAACTTAATTTATTTACCGCCCAAAGCACGGTAAAGGAGCCATTCCAAACCCATGATGCTCCATACAATAATCCATAAAAGGGGCCATGCAGACCATTCGGTGAGTTGGGTGACCTGGTAGCTGCTGGGTTTGATCACAGGATTTTCGAGGATATGCTTTGCGAAATCCTCAACGACATCGCTTAGAGCGGTCGATGGCCTGGAGCCGCTGGCAGAGTTTTTTGGAATCTCGGCCTGGCGTGCCAAGCCACCATGCAGGGCGGAGAGTTGATTCATTAGGGCCTGATTGGCCAGACCCGATCCGGATTCCAAATCGTATTGGCTAACGGCGAAAGTCCCTTTTCGAACCGCTGCGATTCCATTGCGGGTCAGTGTCGCAGTATATTGGTAGTTCCCCGGTACCCAGCGACCAGCGCTCAGGGAATAGCCCATGCCGGATGGGGTCATCGCTCCTTCGTAGAGGACTTTGTTCTCCGAAGAGATTTGAAGTACCAAGGGGGCGCTGTTCTCGAATTCACCGGAGGCATTGCGTGAACTTGCCTCAAAGACCACATTCTCTGTTTCGTTAAAGACAGCTTTGACGGGTTTGGCCTCAAAACGATCGCTTTCGCGACCGCTCAATAACAACGAAACGGTTTGCAGAATCAAACGATGATGGATGGCAAGGGGTATATTATCGGAGCTGATTTTGGACGACTCTATGGAATTCATGGAGGCCAAACGCCAACGCCAAAGGCCCTCCCCCCAGAGGTAGGCCTTGGCTGGATTGCTTTGATAATCAATGGTCCACAAAGGCCTCTCGGAATTCACTGAGCCAATTTGTCGGTACAAAAGGGTTTGATTTTGGGGGAAAGTCGAAGGGCCAGGTACCCAAACGGTAAGAGGAGGTAATCTTCGTAACATTTGTTCATCCTCGGCGCTGATCGCAAAGGCATTCCAAGATTTGTTCAAAGCAGGGGAAACGCTGTTGGAATAAATCGATGTGTTTTGACTTTGAGAATTCCCTGGCCATGAGGCCCATTTGCTTCGAGCCCCCCCAAGGAACCAAAGCGGTTTTCCTTGCTTGTAAATTTGTTCTAACCATGGATTACGGGCAGGTCCTGCGTCCACAGAGGGCCATTGATGCAGGATGTAAAGGTCCGCAAGGGCATCTTTGGCCGCTTGCTCAAGGCCTTGAAGTCCGTAACTCAATTCAACGCGATAATTCAGGGTTTCTTCCAACGTTTGTCGAAGCACCCCTAGATCGGGGTGGGGGGCCAGGGCTAGAATTTGAATGCGACGCAAGGTTTCCACGGCTTCTACATAGATCAGCCTTTCTTCGACTTGGTTGGGTAAGGGATCCGCGCCAGACCCCTTGGAAAAACTTTCTAAGACACCTCTGACCTTGAAAGCATAAATTCCGGGTTTACCCACCGAAGCTTTGAGCTGAATCGTGGACGAAAATGGGGAGCTACCCGGGTTCACTTTGGCTTGGTCTGCAAGGGTTGTTTCTTGCCCATTGCCCACGGAGGCAGCAGCGAGGCCCAGCGAGAGAAGCTCTAGCCTAAGCCCTGCAGAACTCCTCAGCAGACCTTGAACTGTGGCCGCAATTTCAAAAGAGCTTTCGGCAGGGACTCGGATCGGTGCGGTAGGCGTCCCCATGCTCCAATAAGGTTGGTTGGCTGAGGGCTGACCGCAGGTGAGCGTGTAAATCGGGGCTTTGTCCTCGTCCAAGAGGTACAACGGGTCGGCGCCTTGATTGAATTGGCCATCACTAACCAAGACCCAGGCCGAAACGGGGTTTTGACCCATGTGTTCATCCACCCATGACCTTAACCCATCCGGATTGGTGGCTGCGCCTTGGAAATTAAAGGCAGGTTGACGGTCACTGCTCGTTGACCGGTTGAAAGGGTAAGGAATGACCTCGTCGCCGAAGCCCAAAATTTCCACCCGGTATTCCTTGCCCAATTTTTGACGGAGTTCTTGGCCAAAACTCATCATGGCTTCAGGCCGTTGTCCGGTACGTTCCATGGATCGGCTTTGGTCCAAGGCAACCACAACCAAAGGCGGATCCACCTGCCTTTGCATGCTCAGCCATTGAGGTTCAAAACACAAGAGAACGATAATCGTAACAGCCAATGCCCGCAATGTCCATAACAATACCCGCCGGGATCGCCGGATATCGGGCAGAGGGCGTTTCCCGTGCAATATCCATGCGTAGCCCAATCCCACCAAGATGGCCAACGGAATAACCCACCATGGGTCTCCCCACATGAATTCCAAATTTCTCAAAATCAATAGTTTAGAACAAATTTGGGGAATCTTCGCTTAGGAGGATTGCATGCCGCCGCAGACGTTCCAGCATTGCCCACTTACATAGGATGCCGCGTCCGAGGCCAGAAAAGCAACTACTTCGGCCACCTCTTCCACGGTTCCGGCACGGCCAAGGGGAATGCGTTTGTTCCACTGCTCGGCTACTGCCGCATCCAATTGGCCGGTCATCTCGGTAAGGATAAAACCAGGGGCGATGGCATTGCATCGTATGTTGCGAGAACCAAGCTCTTTGGCCAAGGATTGGGTGAAGGCGATTACACCCGCTTTGGAGGCCGAATAATTGCTTTGCCCCGCATTCCCGCTTCGACCAACTACGGAGGACAAATTGATGATGCTGCCACTGCGGGCTTTCATCATGGGTTTGACGGCATGTTTGCAGATATTAAAAACCGATTTGAGGTTGTTGTCTAGGACCTCATCCCATTGCGCTTCGGTCATACGGAGGAGGAGCTGATCCCGTGTAATACCCGCATTGTTGACCACAATATCCAAAGACCCAAAATCAGCAAGCACCGATTCGATGAGTTGTTCGGCTTGCAGGTAATCGGAAGCATCGGAAGCGTAGGCCTTGGCTTGAACCCCCAGGGCCACGAGTTCTTGCTGCAAATTCAGGGCCGCTTCTGCGGAGGATTTGTAGGTGAAGGCAAGGTGTGCTCCTTCTTGGGCGAGTTTCTTGGCTATCCCCAGGCCTATGCCTCTTGAGGCACCCGTGACCAGGGCAACACGGTCTTGGAGTCGTTGTATCATGGCCCAAAGATAATCCTTTCAACGCAGGGCCAAGGTTGATGACCTATCCGATTCGTTCGATCATGACCCTATCGTTGACCCGCAATCCTAGGAGATTGTAGGCATGGTCTTGAGCTAATGCAATTTGCAGATAGCCCCCGGCATTGTAGAGCAAGACCAGGTCGTTGTCTTTGACGGCATGGTAATGGCCATGGATCTTCTCGACCTTGTTCTCGTTACTGCGCACGCTCTTGAGGAGAATATGGATGGCTTTGCCGTTTGCAAATTGATCCAGGACTTGGCGGGTGATATTGGAATGCAAGTTCCCGTAATGATCCGCGTATACGACTTTGCCGACCAATACTCCATCGATAACCGTGGGTTCTTCGATCCAACGTGCGCTTTGGTCCGGAACAGGGGCTGCCCATGGTTCCGGGGCGATCTCCAAAGCAGGGTTCGATTCAATGGATTGTATGAGCATTCCTACAGGTCCGTCCAGCCAATTCAGGATTTGAAAACCCGGCATGTGCTGCGGGACCGTGAACGGATAGCGCTGTACCGGGTGGTTAATGGCTTGGCTTAATTGAGGGATCAAACCTTCCTTGTCCGGTAGGACAAACCAATGCCCTTCAATACGGGTCACGCAATACGTGGGTGCGGTAAATTGGCCAAAAATCGGCAAAAATCCAACATCCACAAGGTGAAGGCTGCCCGGTGGAAAAAAACTATAGGCTGTTTTGACCACATAAACTGCTTCCAGGAGGTCAAATTTGCTAATATTGTGGGAAATGTCTTCGATTCTCCAACCCGGAAAACGCGTCATGAGTCTTCCACGCAACATGGCGGCGTAGGGATCCTTTAACCCGTAATCGGTGGTGCACGTTAAAACTGGCATTTTGATTGGATTGTCCTCAACCTTTACACAAAAATATCTCATTCCACCCAAAGCGAATGCCCTTGGAACATCAAAATACAGTTTTGGAATTTGAATTGCAGGGCATCGAGCCCTTGAATTTTTTTGGGCCCGGAACGCTACGGCAAGATCGGCTCCAACAAGCCTTTCTGGATTTACGGTTGACCCTCCGAGGCAGCCGATTGGCCTTGGAAGGCCATCCTGGATCCCTGCATAAATTTCAAGTGTTATGGGAACAATTGTTGAAGCGTTGCAGTTTGGCCAACGGTTATTTGAGCGATGATGATTTCAATGAGGTGGTGGGGAGTCACGAACGTAGCGGCATGATGGATTTGCCAGAGGGAAGCGCTTCCAAGACGATCTTGGTACACGGCCCTAACGGACTTGTAGTCAGGGCCAGAACTCGAAATCAGCAGAAAATGGTGGATGCGATGAATCGCTGTGATCTGCTTTTTGCCATGGGGCCAGCGGGATCGGGCAAGACCTATACGGCCGTCGCCTTGGCAGTTAGAGCCCTGAAGAACAAAGAAATACGAAAAATCATCCTCACCCGACCTGCGGTGGAAGCCGGAGAGAGCCTTGGCTTTCTTCCCGGCGATTTAAAGGAGAAAGTAGACCCTTATTTAAGGCCCTTGTACGATGCTTTAGAAGATATGTTACCCCCGCAACGATTAATCAAGTACCTGGAAGACGGCATTATCGAAGTGGCACCTTTGGCCTTTATGCGAGGTAGAACATTGGATAAGGCTTTTGTTATTCTGGATGAAGCCCAGAATTGCACCCCCACGCAACTCAAAATGTTTCTGACAAGGATGGGGCCTTCCGCAAGATTTATTGTGACAGGGGATTTGACTCAAGTGGATTTGCCGGCACGCATGAAATCAGGCCTACGACCAACCTTGGATTTGATCCGAAATCTTCAGGGTATAGCGGTCGTGGAATTGGACGAAAGTGATGTGGTCAGGCATCCTTTGGTCAAGGCCATCGTGAAAGCTTACCAAAACGCAACCTCTACGCATGATTCATTGGTCTCCTAAGGCTCCTTTGCCTTTGCAAGGCGTCACCGGTTTCTACCGTGGCAAAGTCCGTGATGTGTACCGCTTGGGCGATCAGCATTTGGTCATGGTCGCCTCGGATCGCATTTCGGCCTTTGATGTGGTATTGCCTGCGGCTATACCCTACAAGGGGGAAGTCTTGAATCGCACCGCGACTCATTTTCTGGAAGCCACCTCCGATATTGTTCCCAATTGGTGGAGGGGTTCCCCTCATCCCAGGGTTTCGGTTGGCTTGAGGGCCGAGCCATTTCCGGTCGAGATGGTGGTGAGGGGTTACCTCTCGGGGCATGCTTGGCGCTCCTACCGGGATGGCCGTCGAGAACTCTGCGGCGTCACCATGGATGCGGGATTACGGGAATCCGATCCTTTTTCACAACCTTTGATAACCCCTACGACCAAGGCCTCTCAGGGCCATGATGAAGATATTTCGCGTAATCAAATTCTGGAACAAGGTCTGGTGAGCGAGGACTATTACAAGATTATGGAAGCCTATGCCTTGGCTTTGTATCAATGCGGCACCGCCATGGCGGCCGAGCGTGGGCTTATCCTTGTGGATACCAAGTATGAATTTGGGCTGATCGATGGGCAGGTCGTTTTGATGGACGAGGTCCATACACCGGATTCATCGAGGTATTTCTATTCGGAGGGATACCGGGAACGGCAGTTGCGTGGGGAGCCTCAAATGCAATTATCCAAAGAATTCGTCCGGCAATGGCTGATCGAACATGGATTTCAAGGGCTGCACGGTCAAAGCATTCCCCCCATGGACCCTGAGTGGGTTCAACAAATCAGCTTACGATACCGTGAACTGTACGAGCAACTGACCGGCAAACGAATTCTTGTGGACATGGATCATGCGGGATCCGCGGAGCCTCAAGACTGGTTGGAGCCGGTTCAGGCTTGGCTATCCGAAAAGGGTTGGTAGCTAAGGATATGCCTCTCGGTTTTGGCCTGGTTAATATCCGCCACGGTTACCAGAATTCCGGCTTCATCCACCTGTCCAAACCCTGCGTTGTGGGCAAATCCAAAATACTTCATGGTGGTTGACAGGCTCATGTAGGCCGGAAACAAAGGAGGCACTTTGCCGCCCATTTCTTGGGATTTTTTTAACAAAATCTGTATCGCTTTTTCGTAATCCAAGCCATTCCATAGGGCATCAAATTCAGAGGGTTTTTCGATGGGTATGGCCCATTCCGGTTTGGCGGTTACCCATAAATTGGGGTCTGCAAAGTAATGTTGCAGAAAGCTGTGAAGCAAGGATCGCGCGGAGGTTGGATACCCCTCGAACAAGGTAACCTTGCCGTAGAGAAAGCGAATCCCTGGTCTTGCAACGGTTAATGCGCCCAAGCCGTCCCATAAATTATCCAAAGCAAAAATTCCTTTTCGATGAAGACCACCAGGCTGGTAATCCGGGGCCACAAAGGCGCGCCCCAATTCAATGGTCGAAGGCAGGATCTCTTTTCGAAAAGCTTCGCTAAAATCAAACAATGTTTCGGAGGAAAGATGGTAGTTCCCCTCCGAATCAGGACCTGTTTTGCGGCATTCCACGAAACGGTAGGCGGCCATGATTTGCCGATGATCGCGGTCCCAGACAAGCATTTGCTCGTACCCGTTGGGCATGAGGTCGTAGGAATCGACATCGCAGTCTTTGCCGGCTCCACCACCCTCTGCACGGAAGCTTAATTCCCTTAGTCGACCGATTTCCCTCATCACATGGGGGGCCTCAGCGGCGTTGACCACGAACAAGCTGTTTTGGCCTTTGTTGGTTTCCCGAAGCAGGGCTTTGGGGACCAATTCGGATTCCAAAAGGTCAGCGGGTACGGGATCGATCAGCGGGAGCATTTCTAAATTTAAGGCCATAGGGAACGAATCGGGTTAACCTAAGCGGTTCTGGGCAATTGGTAAACCTTTTGGTACAGCCATTGGGTCCATTCCAAGTCTGTACGTGATGCATCCAGGTGGGATGCGGGTATGGCCTCACCAATGGTGATGGTAAGGGTGGTATTGCGCAACCTGAAGAGTTCATCCACGAGAAGCATCATTTCGAGATTCCATGGAATCCTCAATATTTTTCGCCACGAGGCGACTCGGTAGAAACGTTCGGAGAGTTGACCGGAAATATGCACCGGCACCACGGGGACTTTTTCACGTCGGGCGAGGGAAACTGCGGTCTTCTTCCAGGGGAGATCGCGGATGATGCCTGCCGAGCGCCTTGAAACTAGGCCCGCCGGAAAGATCAGGATGCCGTACCCATCCCGGAATCTGGATTTAAGTATTTGGACATTCTCCCGGGATTGGGCGCCATGTTTGTTGACCGGGACGAATAATTCTTCCAAAGGCTGTATCTGCGTGATAAGGTCGTTGCTTAAGGAGGCGAACTTATTGCGACACTTTCCCAGCACGTCAAAAAGAGCCAAGCCATCCGTGCCTCCCAACGGGTGATTAGCGATCAATACAAAGGCACCGTTGGAGGGAATATGCTCCAAGCCAACCGCAGTCGTTTGAATATGAAGGTGCCTGAGGGCGGCCCGGGCAAATTCAGCCCCCCTGAGATGGCCATGCAAGGCAAGAAATTCGTTCATCTCGTCTTGATGAACCAAATTGGCGATTTTACGAAGAATCCAGCCGGGCATCCAGCGGTACAAGCGGGGATTCTTGTCCGCAAAGGCCTTGCCTACATCAACCTGCATAGGCTCAGGCGACATAGAGGGGGAGCTGCTCCATCAATGCACAGACCTCTTGGCCGATTAACTTCAAAACTCCATCGTTGTCATGACCTTGGATGGCTCGGTCAATCCAATCGGCGACCTGGTCCATATGGCTTTCTTGCAAACCGCGCGTTGTGATCGCCGGTGTGCCTAATCGGATTCCGCTGGTAATCATCGGTGAGGCGGTATCGAAGGGCACCATATTTTTGTTGATGGTGATATGAGCTTTGCCCAAGGCCTGCTCCGCTGCTTTTCCTGTACAAGATTTGTTACGAAGATCAATCAACAACAGGTGGTTGTCGGTACCTCCGGAAATAATTTGATATCCTCGTTGCGTCATGGCTAGGGCCAGGGCCAGGGCATTGACCTTGACTTGACGGGTGTATTGGTGATAAGATGGTTCCAGGGCTTCTCCAAAGGCTATAGCCTTGGCAGCAATGATGTGTTCCAAGGGCCCACCTTGGGTTCCTGGGAACACACCGGAGTCCAGAAGACTGCTCATGTTACGTAATTCGCCTTTGGCATTTTTCACGCCCATTGGGTTTGGGAAGTCTTTGGCCATCATGATGATCCCACCACGTGGACCCCGCAGGGTTTTGTGGGTGGTAGAGGTAACGATATGGCAATGCGGAAAAGGATGGTTAAGCAAGCCCGTCGCGATGAGCCCGGAGGGATGCGAAATATCCGCCATCAAGATGGCGCCAACCTCGTCGGCGATCTGCCTAAGTCTGACATAATTCCAATCCCGAGAATAGGCCGAGGCCCCGCAAATCATTAATTTGGGTCGAACTTCATGGGCCTTGAGGGCAACCTTTTCCCAATCGATTAGTCCGCTTTCTTTGTCGACTCCGTAGAAGTGTGGCTTGTACAATTTACCCGAGAAGTTCACCGGAGAGCCGTGCGTTAAATGGCCTCCATGGCTCAGGTCAAAGCCCAAAATGGCATCACCGGGTTGTAGCACGGCCAGCATGACTGCGGCGTTGGCTTGTGCGCCCGAATGGGGTTGGACATTGGCCCAGGCGGCTCCAAATAAGGTGCATAAACGGTCAATTGCCAACTGCTCGAGACGGTCCACCCATTCGCAGCCCCCGTAGTACCGCTTTCCTGGAAGGCCTTCCGCGTATTTGTTGGTCAGAATGGAACCGGCAGCCGCCATAACTTGTTCCGAAACATAATTTTCGGAGGCGATAAGCTCCAATCCTCTGCGTTGCCTCCGGTCTTCATGTTGAATCAGCTGGGCGATTTCGTGGTCACGGATCATAATTCGGTGTTAAAGAGTTTAGAAATTTCGAAGGAGATGAATAAAAAGATCAATAAAAAAATACAATGAGGTTGAGCATTGACCGAGCTTGGCTTTGATCATAGGGGGTCCTTCGCTTGCATCTGCTCCCAGTCCCAAGCCGTTCGCATCATGTCCTGTAGGCTGTAGCGAATTTGCCAACCGAGTTCATCCACGGCTTTGCGGTTGTTGGCATAAACGGCAACCACATCCCCTGGACGGCGTGGACCGTAGGACCAGGGTAAGTTCATTTGATTGACCGATTCAAAGGCCCGAATCATTTCCAAAACGGTTTGCCCAATTCCCGTACCCAAATTGTACACGGACCAGGGGCTGCTCGAAGAATTTTGGCTGAGGAGACGGTTGACTGCATCCACATGGGCCGCTGCAATATCGCATACGTGGATATAATCCCTCAGGCAGGTCCCGTCTCTGGTAGGGTAATCGTTTCCGAAAACCGTAAGCTGTTCGCGCTTGCCCATGGCTGTTTGGGTAATGTAGGGGATCAAATTGTCCGGAACACCGACGGTGCATTCTCCAATTCTGGCAGATGGATGAGCGCCTACCGGGTTGAAATAACGCAAGGCGATTACTTGTCTTTCTTTGCCATTTCGGGGGAGAGTCGATTTGACCCAATCCCGTAACATTGCTTCTCCAACAGTTTTGGTTCGCCCGTAGGGCGATTCCGGTTCCCGCAGAGGAGACTCTTCGGTCACCGGAATGACTTGCGGGTTCCCGTATACGGTGCAACTGGACGAAAAGACCAAGTTGCGAATCTCAAATTGATCACAGGCCTGCATCAAGTTGATTTGACCCCCCAGGTTATTGCGGAAATATTGCAGAGGATAAGCCGAGGATTCACCGACAGCCTTGAAGGCAGCAAAATGGATGACGGCATCGATGGCCGGCTCTTGTTCAAGGACCTTGTTCAAGGCTGCTGTATCGACCAGATCCACTCGGTGCTGGGTATATTTCTTGCCGGTAATTTCCTGTATTCTCTGGGAAACCCCGGCCATGGAGCGGCTGTAATTATCCAGACCTACGAGTTCATACCCGGCTTCCAGCAGGGCCACGGCGGTATGGGAACCGATATACCCGGTGCTCCCTGTCAAAAGAATGCGTGCCATGCGTACTTCAGATTAGTTCAATGCTTCAGCAAGTTCAAAAGGTATTGCCCATAGCCTGATTTGGTCAGGGGTTGGGCTACTTTCTCCAAGCCTTCAGCGTCGATATAGCCCATTCTCCAGGCAATTTCCTCGACGCATCCAATTTTGAGGCCTTGCCGCTCTTCAATAACTTGAACAAATTGTCCGGCTTGCATCAAGGACGCAAAGGTACCCGTATCCAACCATGCGGTTCCTCGGTCCAGGACCTGGACCTTGAGTTTGCCTTGGGCAAGATAATGGCGATTCACATCCGTGATTTCGTATTCCCCACGGGCCGAGGGTTGCAGGTTTTTGGCAATTTCCACCACTTCTTCGTCGTAGAAATACAAACCCGGGACCGCAAAGTTGGATTTGGGGTGGGCAGGTTTCTCCTCAATGCTCAGGGCCTGACCGTTCGTGTCAAATTCGACCACACCGTAGCGTTCCGGATCTTGAACATGGTACGCAAAAACTACTCCACCTTCGGGTTGAATATGCGATTGTAACATTTTACTCATACCTGATCCGTAGAAAATGTTATCACCAAGAACCAGGGCAGATGGGGCTCCATTAATGAAATTAGCGCCCAACACAAAGGCCTGGGCCAACCCGTTGGGAACCTCCTGGACCTGGTATTCAAAGCGGCAACCTATATTCGCCCCGTTACCCAATAATTTTTGGAAGGATGGGAGATCCTGAGGGGTGGAGATGATGAGAATTTCGCGAATGCCGGCCATCATCAAGGTGGAGATGGGGTAATAGACCATGGGTTTATCGTAAACCGGCATAAGTTGCTTGCTGGTGGCCAAGGTTAAGGGATGCAATCGGGTGCCGGAGCCTCCGGCGAGTACAATGCCTTTCATAAGGAAATGGAATGCAGGAAAATGACTAGAAGAATTATGTTTGGGGGTTACGGATCTGGTCAGCAAGCAAATAGAGAACGGCCATTCGCACGGCGACTCCGTTTTCCACTTGTTGAAGGATGATGGAGTGAGGTCCGTCGGCCACATCCGATTGCAATTCTACTCCACGGTTAATCGGTCCAGGATGCATGATGACAATGGGATGCGATAAACGATCCAGCCTTGTCTTGTTGAGTCCGAAGTAGAGGGAATATTCACGTAATGATGGAATATAGCGGGTTTGCTGGCGCTCCAATTGAATACGTAACACATTGGCGACATCACACCATTCCAAGGCCTCGTCCAGGTTCGCTTCATAACGAATCCCCAAATCTTCAAGATGAGGTGGCATCAAAGTGGCCGGTCCGGTCACCTTAACCTCTGCGCCCAATTTCAGGAGGCAGAACAGGTTGGACATGGCCACCCTCGAATGCAAGATGTCCCCCACCAGAAGGACCTTAACTCCTTGAATGCGGCCAAATTTCTGGCGAATCGAAAAGGCATCCAACAAGGCCTGGGTAGGATGCTCGTGGGCCCCGTCTCCTGCATTGACAATACGGGCATCCACACGGTCAGCCAAAAATTGACAAGTACCTGCGTTCGCGTGGCGAACGACCAGCATATCGATTTTCATTGCCAGGATATTGCGTACCGTATCGCTCAGGGTTTCGCCTTTGGAGATGGAACTTCCACTCCCCGAAAAGTTGACCACATCCGCGGAGAGCCTCTTTTCGGCTAGTTCAAAGGAGAGGCGGGTCCTGGTTGAATTTTCAAAAAAAAGGTTCGCAATAGTGAGATCGCGAAGCGAGGGCACTTTGCGAACAGGTCGGTAAAGCACTTCCAGAAATTGATCAGCGGTATTCAGAATAAGCTCCAAATCTTGAACCGTAGAATCCTTGATGGCAATCAGGTGACGGGTGCTCAAGGTCGACATGCTTGCGGTTGGAGGGTTCATGCTGGATTTCATGCTGGATTTCAAGCTTGAGTGGATGACGAGGAACTGGTGGGCAAGAATGTTTCTATAGTGACCATGTCTTGACCGCATTCTTCGGCCCAATCTACGTGGATTCGTTGGTTAGGCATGGTATTGACTTGACGCCCATGGTAATCGGGTCGAATAGGAAATTCTTGGCAGTACAAACGGTGCAACAGCACCATCAATTCAACTCGGGCAGGTCTCCCGAAATCCAATAAGGCATCCAACCCGGAGCGCAGGGTTCTGCCTGTAAATAACACATCGTCAATAAGGATGACGTTCTGCCCTTCGATCGAGAAATCAATATGCGTGGTCGAAGGAATCAAGGGGCTTTGCCTTCTTCGAAAATCATCCCGATGAAAAGTCACATCCAAGAGACCGAGAGGAATTTGGGCAGCAGGGATGCGCAAACGATTTTGAAGGATGCGATGAATGCGCCTGGCCATCAAAACACCCCGGGGTTGGAGGCCGATGAGGATGCTTTTGCAGAAATCGCCGTGATTTTCAATCAATTCTTGACTCAAGCGCTCCAACATTAGGCCGAGTTGGGTTGAGTCTAAGAGGTTTTGCCTTCCTGGGGTCATAAAGGGCTTAGGGCCTTGTTACGGAACAATTCACGGGTCGGGCCGTTGAGCATGGGCGAAGATAGTATCAAAATGGGCCTTGCTCAAGGGCATAACCGACAATCGGGTATGGCTCAGCAGCATTAAACCGGCCATGGAGGGGTCTGCTTTGAGTTCCTGCAGGCTTACGGGCCGGTTGAGCCGAGCCACAGGCTTTACCCGCACGGCGACCCAGGGCTCATTCTCCTTGGCAGTAGGATCCGGGAAGGCTTCTTCGATGATTTCGACCAGACCCACCACCGCTTTCTCGGAAACACTGTGATAAAAAAAGGCAAAATCCCCGCATCGCATCGACTTTAAATTCAATTTGGCGCTGTGGTTACGGACACCGTCCCATGTCCCCACTTTCTCTAATTCCAGATCATCCCAGGAGTAGGTATCGGGTTCGGATTTCAAGAGCCAATAGGCCATAGGGTGAGCGAAAGGGGATAGAGGCTGTGGGTTTCGTAGACAGCTGTGGGTTCTCAAAATTATTCTTTACTTTGCAAAGGACAAGCAACCCCCAAAAAGATGGCAAGCAAAGAAATGAACAAGAACACCAAGCAAGGTCCGGGGATGGACGGCCCCGGAACGGCGACCCCCGGTGAATTTGCGAGCAGGCTAGCGGCTGCAAGAAAGTTGGTGGAAAGCCTGGAGCGGCCTGGGGAAGACCTGGACCGGGCCATGCAGGCCTACACCCAGGCCATGGAAGAATTGAATTGGTGCAGGGACTATTTGTCCAAGGCCAGGCTCAAAGTGGAGCAATTGGTTTCCAAAAACTAAGAGGCTTGTTGGGCCGCCAGGAATTCAATCCAAGACTTGGCATAAGCGCCCTTAAGGACCCTTGGGAATTTATGTTGGCCTCCAACTTTGCCCATGGAGGTCATCCATTCCAAGGGCAAACGCGTGGGGACAATTTCGAGCTCCATACGTTGGAGGGCATGCTGTCGCTCCACCGCATAATCGTCGTTAATTTCTTGGAGAATTTGATCCAAGTGTTGGACCAATTCAGTTTTCCTTGACTGAGCGCTTTTCAAGACGGACTCATCCACACTGAGGTACCATTGATGTCCATAAACCCCTTCATGGCTAAGGCCCATGACGGTGCATTCCCCCAAGGTGATGCCAGACCATAGGGATAATTGCAGGAGGCCCTCGTTGATATTCTCCAAGGACAAGTGTTCGCCGCAGAGGCTCAGGAAATGTTTGGTCCTCCCCGTGATTCGAATTTCCATATGTTCCAACGATTCGAATCGAACCGTGTCACCAATCAAATAACGCCATGCTCCGCCGCAGGTGGTGATGATCAAGGCATAATCACGTTGCAGCTCCACACGATCCAAACCAATCGCTTGAACGCCTGATAATATTTGTCCATCTTCGTTGAAATGTTGCTCATCAAAGGGAATGAATTCGTAGTAAATGCCGTTGTTTAGGTTGAGTCGCATTCCTTTTTTGAGGTCTTTGTGACGGGCATCGTAGGCGATAAATCCCTCGGAAGCCAGGTAAGTCTCGATATAAATTAAGGACCTACGGCATAAATTCTCAAAAGCGGGCAAGTAGGGATCAATAGCGACGCCACCGTAAGCAAAAACCGTGAGGTTGGGCCAAACATCATGAATGGACTTGACCTGATAATGCTCGATGATTCGCTGGAATAGCAATTGCATCCAAGCCGGAATACCCGAGACCACCCATATATCCCACTGTGAGGCTTGAAGGACAATCTGTTCAATTTTCTCGTTCCAATCTCGGATTCGAACAATTTCCTCTCCAGGCTTGAAAAAGGGGTTGAACCAAAGTGGAACCTTGGAAGTGTTGATTCCACTGAGATCGCCGTAAAAATAATGCCCTGAGAATTTGAGATCCGCGGAGCCTCCAAGCATCAAGACCTCTTTGTCAAAGAGGGTGGTTGGGAAATCGTACAAGGTCAAGGCATACATCTGTTTGATGGAGGTACGCCGCATGGCCTTAATCATATCACCCGATACGGGAATGTATTTGCTGGCCGCCTCCGATGTTCCGCTGCTCAGGGCGAAGTATTTGATTTTGCCGGGCCAGGTGATGTTGGAGCGTCCTTCGTCATAGGATTTCCACCAACGGCTATGCATCATGTTGTAGTCATGAATGGGGACCCTTCGGCTAAATTCCTCTTGCATTTGCCCGGAATCCAGGATGGACAAAAAGCCGTAATACTTGCCAATTTCAGTTTGTTTGGCTTTACGGAGCAAACGGAACAAGACCAGCTTCTGTTGAACGGTAGGCTTCAAAATTCCAAGCTGCAAGGATTTGCCTACTTGCAAGGCACGCTTGAACAAAGATCCAACCAAGGCCATGGGGAATCTTTAGTGGGCGTTGGTCGGTGACCATTCCGCCGGGGCAAGTCGCCATTGCTCCAAGGAATCCAGACTTTCTTGATCCAGGTAGCTGTGCTCTACCGCCGCTGCAAGCAAGTCGGTGTACGTGCACAAGCTGGTCGAGCGAAATCCTTGGTCTGCAAATCTTGCAGAGGCCACGGGAAACCCATAATCAAAAATACTCAAAACACCCAGAACCTCCAGCCCTTCTTGACGCAAGGCGGAGGCCGCTTGCAAGGAGCTTCCTCCGGTGGAGATCAGATCTTCGATCAAGACCACCCTGGCGTTGGATTCCCAACGACCTTCGATTTGGCTTCGGGTTCCGTGCTCTTTGGGTTTGGAGCGAACATAAACGAAGGGCAAACCCAATTGTTCTGCCACGAGGACCCCCTGGGGAATGCCCGCCGTGGCAACACCGGCGACCAAA
>VHBD01000004.1 GCA_016872125.1 Sphingomonadales bacterium | reverse complement strand
AAGGTTTGTTCCTTCCCATGCCGCAAAGGGATCCAGCAACTGAAGGCGATCTGAATCGGGATGGACATGGACTTTGACCGAAGCCCCGTCGATGGCGGGAGCTTGGTAGCCGCTGTCGGCCACTTCAAAGCCTTTGGGTGGAAAAGCCAAGCCTTGAGGCTCGTCCAAGGTTACCTCGACGCCCTCGGTGTTGACCAGGGAATCGGTCATGGGGTTGAAGGTCAAATCCCCTGCGATGGCCAAGGCCGTGACAATTTCAGGTGAGGCCACAAAGGCATGGGTATTGGGATTGCCGTCGTTGCGTTTGGCAAAATTTCGATTGAAGGAGGTGATGATGCTGTTCTTGCGTTGTGGATCATCGCTATGTCTAGCCCATTGGCCAATGCAAGGACCGCAGGCGTTGGCAAGGACGACCCCGCCGATGGCATCGAAATGCTCCAAGAGTCCATCCCGTTCCACAGTATAGCGGACCATTTCGGAGCCGGGGGTGATGGTGAATTCCGATTGGGCCTTGAGCTTTTTGCTTGCCGCTTGCGCTGCAATGGAGGCCGAGCGGCTGATATCCTCGTAAGAAGAATTGGTGCAAGAACCGATCAGACCTACATCCAATTGGGCAGGCCAACCGTGCTCTCGAACAGCCTGGGCAAATTGACTCAACGGCCAGGCCAGATCCGGGGTAAAGGGCCCGTTGATATGGGGCTCCAATTCGTCAAGGTTGATTTCAATGACCTGATCAAAGTAGGCCGTAGGGTTGGCATAGACCTCCGGATCACCGGTCAAATGAGAGGCGATGGCATCGGTCATGGTAGCCACATCCTCCCGACCGGTACCCCGAAGGTATTCGGCCATGCGGTGATCGTAACCGAAGATGGAGGTCGTCGCACCAATCTCTGCGCCCATGTTGCAGATGGTGGATTTGCCTGTGGCTGAGAGGCTTTGGGCTCCGTCACCAAAGTATTCTAGGATGGCGTCGGTCCCGCCCTTGACCGTCAAGATGCCGGCAACTTTGAGGATCACGTCTTTGGCTGAAGCCCACCCGCTGAGTTTACCCCGCAGATGCACGCCGATGATGCGCGGCATTTTGAGCTCCCAAGCGAGGCCTGCCATCACATCGCAGGCGTCCGCTCCGCCCACCCCGATAGCAATCATTCCCAGACCACCCGCATTGGGGGTATGCGAATCGGTCCCGATCATGAGCCCACCGGGAAAGGCGTAATTTTCCAAGATCACTTGGTGAATAATTCCAGCCCCTGGTTTCCAAAAGCCAATCCCGTATTTATCGGAAACCGACGAGAGAAAATCAAAGACTTCTTTGTTTTTGTCCACGGCTTCGCGAAGGTCCGTTGCGGCCCCTGCCTTGGCTTGGATCAGGTGATCGCAATGCACCGTGCTAGGTACAGCCACCGAGGGCCGCCCCGCTTGCATGAATTGCAACAAGGCCATTTGGGCGGTTGCATCCTGCATGGCCACGCGATCTGGAGCGAAATCTACATAATCAACTCCGCGTCTTAATTGAGCAGGTGAAGCATTGGAGTCCGACCAGAGGTGTGTAAGGAGAATTTTCTCGGTGAGGGTCAAGGGGCGATTGCAGGACTGCCGAACATCATCGCAGCGCTGGGTCCATTGTGCGTAATGTTGGCGGATCATTTCCAAATCAAAGGTCATGGGGTGAGTTTAAAGTGTATAGGTTGGCGAAATTAAGGATAAAGGCCTTGCAAGACCTATATTGGGGCTATGAAACCTAGTTTCGATGATCAAAACGACCACGACCTCCCTCGGGTGGACGGATAATCTCAGAATAGCCCTGAATGCCGTGGGGGGTAATCGCCTTAGGACCTCCCTTACCGCGGGAATTATTGGGATTGGAATCACCGCCTTGGTTGGCATTTTGACCTCCATTGATGCGTTGGAGAAATCCTTAACGGATACGTTTTCCAGCATGGGGTCCAATACCTTGGTGATTCGCAACCGACCCTCCTCCAGTGGTTTTGGAAACAGGCGCCGCAGGGTACAATACCGACCCATCACGTTCAGGGAAGCCGAGACTTTTATGGAGCGCTTTGAATTTCCAGGCCATGGCTCGATTTCAGGGAATGTGAGTTGGACGGCCGTGATCAAAGGGAAGGGGCGCAAAACCAATCCCAACGTGACCCTGATGGGATCGGATGTGCAATATCTGAAAGTGGGGGGGTATTCTTTAAACCATGGGCGGAATTTTTCAGCCGTGGAACTCCAAAACGGCTCTGCGGTCATTATCCTGGGTTCCGAGGTAGCCCGCAAACTTTTTGGGAATGAAAGTGTCAGTGGCCGACAAGTTTCGGTTGGGAGTTCCCGTTATCGGGTGATCGGGGTCATTGCCTCCAAAGGTTCCGGGTTTGGGAACAACAGCGATCGAATCTGTGTTTTGCCTTTGAAGCATATCCAATCCTATTACCCATCGGTGGATCGCTCTTATGTGATTTCTTACACCTTATCGGATCCCAATCAACTTGCTTATGCCGAGCAAGAAGCTACAGGTTTATTTCGCAACATTCGACGAATAAGTCGCCAAGATCCGGATAATTTTGCCATCACCAAATCCGATAGTTTTGCAAGGAGTTTGATTGAGAACCTGGCCTTTATTGATTTGGCAGCCAAAGCCATAGGTTTAATCACGTTATTGGGTGCCGCCATTGGGCTGATGAACATCATGCTGGTCTCTGTGACGGAGAGGACTCGTGAAATTGGGACACGCAAGGCACTGGGTGCTACGCAATCCGCTATTCGTCAGCAGTTCCTCTTGGAGGCCTTGGTGATTGGACAAATAGGCGGTCTCATGGGAATTGTCTTAGGCATCATCATCGGCAATTCCGTTGCCCTGATGGTGGGCGTGGGATTCATCATACCTTGGGTATGGATGGCCAGCGGTATTGTGTTATGCCTCCTGGTGGGGTTGGTGTCGGGATATTATCCCGCGGCCAAAGCGGCGGCCCTGGATCCTATTGAGGCCCTTCGGTACGAGTAACCGAAGACTGAAATTGAGCGAGCCTATCGTTATTTGGAGGTCGAGAGCGGATTCGAACCGCTGTAGGAGCTTTTGCAGAGCTCTGCCTAGCCACTCGGCCACCCGACCAGGGTGTGTTTTGCTGGCATCCTCAAGGAAAATCCAACGTTTGAGCAAGCGTAAATATACCGCCTTCTGTGCAATTTGGGTTGCACCCCCACGGGATTGCGCCTCGGGTTTTGGGCTGGGTCAAAGACGTTCTAAGACCATGGCGGATGCCCCACCACCGCCGTTGCAAATGCCGGCAACCCCGATGCGTCCCTTTTCTTGGCTCAAAACGCTGCACAGGGTGACCAAAATCCGGCAACCGGAGCTGCCAATGGGGTGACCGATCGAAACGCCGCCTCCGTAGATATTGACTTTGGTAGGATCTAAATTCAAAAGACGGTTATTGGCTAGACAAACCACCGAAAAGGCTTCGTTGATCTCGTAAAAGTCCACATCGTTAGCGGAGATGCCGGCCCGGTGCATGGCCAAGGGAATGGCTTTGGATGGGGCCGTAGTGAACCATTCAGGGGCTTGTTGAGCGTCGGCATAGCCCAATATCCGTGCCAAGGGCTTGAGCCCCCTGGCTTGGGCTTCTCCGTGGGCCATGAGGACCACCGCCGATGCTCCGTCATTTAGGTTGGAAGCGTTGGCAGCGGTAACCGTTCCTTCTTTTTCGAAGACTGGCTTGAGGCCGGGGATCTTTTCGAAATTGACTTTGGTATAGTCTTCGTCCTCGGTAACCGTTATGGTGCTGCCTTTGGGACCGGGCATGCTCACTACCGCCAATTCGTTGGCGAATTTGCCTCGTTGCCAGGCAGCTGCCGCCCTTTGGTAGGATTCGATGGCGTATGCATCCTGGTCAGCCCTGGAAATTTGCATATCGCGGGCGCACAATTCCGCGGCATTACCCATATGGTACTGGTGGTAAACGTCCCAAAGACCATCCTTGAGGATACCGTCCACCAATTGGGCATGGCCGAACTTATACCCATTTCGGGCCCGATCCAAATAATAAGGAACTTGGCTCATGCTCTCCATACCACCGGCAACGACCACGCGGTTCTGCCCCAATTCAATGGATTGGGCACCCAGCATCACGGCTTTCATGCCTGATGCACAGACTTTGTTGACGGTGGTAAAAGGGACGGTTTTGGCAATGCCTGCCCCCACGGCGGCCTGGGTTGCCGGGGCTTGCCCCAAGCCAGCGCTGATGACATTCCCCATGTAAACTTCGTCAATGCCTAAAATTCCCGAAGGATCGTCGTTTTGGAGGCCGGCTTTGTCCAAAGCGGCTGCGATGGCGATGCTACCCAAAGACGTGGCGGAAAGACTGGCCAAAGAACCGCCCATGCTCCCAACGGGGGTGCGGGCGACGGAAACCAGGCAGGGGTCGTTGGGGGAAAGGGGGCGCGGCATGAATTTATCGTTAAATGGCGAATGAGATGTTCAAAGATAGGGAAGAGAGGGCGCCGGGGTGTAAATTCGGGCCATGCCAAAAGCCAAGTCCAAGCCCCAAAAAATCTTTGTTCTCGACACCTCGGTCCTTCTGCATGATCATCACTCGGTCAATAATTTTCATGAGCACGATGTCGCCCTGCCCATTACAGTTCTCGAAGAATTGGATCAATTCAAGAAAGGGAACGACAGCCTGAATTTTGAAGCGCGAGAGTTTATTCGTTTCTTGGATCAACTTTCTCAATCCGGTAAATTATTGGATTGGATTGCAATTCCCGGAGCACCGGGCGGACGCCTAAGGGTCGAAATGCGAGAAGATGCCTCGGTGGATGCCCACAAGATTTTTGGGCAACACAAGGCAGACCACAGAATTCTTAACACTGCCTTGCATCTCAAAGAATCCTACCCGGAACGCCCCGTCATTTTGGTGACCAAAGATGTCAATTTACGAATAAAAGCCAGGGCCTTGGGCTTGGAGGCTGAGGATTATCGCTTTGGGAAGATCAAGAATCTGGAAGAGGTATATACCGGCAAATCCATCCGCAATGGAATTGCGAACACCTTGATCGATCAGATTTACAAGGAAGGATTCGGGTCGGCCAAGGAAATGGGAATTAGCGAAACCAAGGCCAACGAGTACTTTATCCTGCGCAACGGAAAGGATTCGGTGATGGCGTGTTACGACGCTTTTAGGGAGGAGATGACCCGTGTGGATAAGCGTGTTGCTTACGGCATCAAGCCCCGAAATGCGGAACAGGCCTTTGCATTGCATGCGATTCTCAACGAAAAGGTTCGCTTGGTCACTCTTCAGGGCATAGCAGGCACGGGCAAAACCTTGCTTGCTTTGGCTGGAGCCTTGGAGGCCCGCAGGCAGTACAAGCAGATTTATTTGGCCAGGCCCATTGTTCCCTTGAGCAACAAGGATATTGGATATCTTCCCGGCGATATCAAGTCCAAATTGAATCCGTACATGGAGCCTTTATACGATAACCTGAAGTTCATCCAAAACCAGTACCATGAAGGGGATAAGGATTATCAAAAAATTACCGAAATGTTGCAGCAAGAGAAGTTGAGCATTGTTCCTTTGGCCTACATTCGGGGTCGCTCTTTCTCCAATATTTGTTTCATCGTCGATGAAGCCCAGAACCTGACCCCGCACGAAGTCAAAACCATTATTTCCAGGGCAGGGGAAGGGACCAAGATTATTTTCACCGGGGATATCAACCAAATCGATACCCCGTATTTGGATGCCCACTCCAACGGGCTATCCTACCTGGTGGATAAGCTGAAAGGTCAGCCCATTTTTGCCCATGTAACCTTGGAGAAAGGGGAGCGTTCGGACCTTGCGAACCTAGCCAATGAATTGTTGTAGGAATTAACGGCTTTTCTGCCCCATGGAATTAACCTTGGTATAACCCACCAATCGATCGTAAGCCATACCGGCTGGGGGATGATAGTACACCAGGATTTCGTAATCATTTTCGGTGTCGCTGTGGCTGCCCTCTATAGAAATGGCTTCGCAGAGAGACTCGCCGGTTCGGTAGCGGTAATCGTAGAAGCCTTGCTTGAGGTAGAGGGATTTCACATACAGTCCGCTTTCTTCTTGCCATTCCATGGCCAAGGATTCATCGCAGGCCGTCTGCCCAAAATCCCCTTGCAAATACACCTTGCTCCAGCTTTCGTTCAATTTTGGCTCCAGGGCGAAGGTGGTCCATACGTATTCGGATTCGGTATGGGGGGTTCTTTGCTCAAAATTTTGGATCAAAGAACGCCCGTTCAAATCCCGCTGGCTGAAGTGGGCTTTGCTTGCTAGGGATTGGTCGTTTTCGACCCATGCCTGGTATCCATCCACCGTGCGGATTATTTTGGAAATTCGACGACCGGGGGTACGAACGGTACGCAGATCCACGGCCCTGTATTCGTTGTTGCCGAGGAACACGAGTTCAGGCTGCCCCCTGTAGGCCCATTGTTGGGGTGCCAAAAAAGTGGGGAAACCCGGACCCTTGCGCAGACTGCTCCAATCGCCGTTCTGCATCACCTGGAAACTAAGGTCCATAGCGGGTTGATTGATGAGCAGTTTGCCTATGCCAAGTTCCAAGTCAAGTTGTTGGGCTTCGTCTTGTTCGTTGGTTGCGTAGGCTCTTCGCACCAAAGCCGAAACCGAAACACGGTTTTCCAAAACCAAGAGCCTTCGGGTCAAAACGATTTCCTGCAGGCCCTGATCCGCATAGACCACCACCGCAAAATTGCCTGAAACCTTCGGCCGCAGTACTTCGGATGGAATTGGGTGGCTGTAATGGGTGTATTGCTCCAGGGTATTGAAAGAAGGCCTGTGCTGCTGGACCAGTTCCTGCCCGATGCTCTCCATGGCTTGGGCTTCGAACAAATCGGAGGCTGTCCAATCCCGGCGGCAGGGGATGAGTCGTACGGTATAGGGTAGGTAACCCCCAGCCAAGTCATCGAAACGAAGCATCAAAGGGGGGTTGTCCGAGCCCAGCTCCCAAACGGGTGAACCGAAAGGGTCTTGGTCGGTATGGAGCCGCACCGAGTGGATATCCTCTCGCCAAATTTGATCATGGTAAACGTCCGGCCCTGGATTTGTTCCCAAAGCATTGATCGACAATGACTTAAGCATCAACAACCCTGTGGTTATGCAAAGCAGGCGATGGCGCCAATTTGGAAGATTCATGATTGGCAAAATAATGGTTCGTTTTTGAGTTAACGTAGGTTTTGAAATGTATTTTTGGCGCGCAATAATCCTATGGCCCAAACCATCAGCCTTCGTAGGGGATACGACATCAAACTCGTTGGCACTCCCAGCTCCCAAACCATCCTTTCATCCTCATCAAACCTTTGCGCCATTAGGCCCACTATCTTCAGATACCAGAAGCTCAGGCTCTTGGTCGAAGAGGGGAGCGCGGTCCTGGCAGGAACACCATTGATGGAAGACAAAGCTTTTCCAGGATTGTTCATATGCAGTACCGTTAGTGGCAAAGTACAGCGAATTCAGCGTGGCCCCAAACGCGTTTTGGAGGCGATTGTCCTGGAAGCGGATGCCGAAATCCGTTACCAAGATTTCGGTTCCGCCATGCCATCGGAATTGGATGCCGAGGCCATTCGCGCCAAAATGATGAATTCAGGGGTCTGGGCCCACCTGCGTCAAAGGCCCTACAACCGCATGGCCAGGCCTGATGCCCAACCACGCTGCGTCGTGATTTCGGCATTCAATACAGCCCCCATGGCGGCAGACCGTGATTTTCAGGTCGAGAAAGATCCCGCAGCCTTTGCCGAAGGCCTTAAGGTTCTCCAGCAGCTCTGCAAGGGCAATGTTTTCCTCAACATCCATCAACGTTTAACCCGTTCCAAGGATTTCATCGGAGCCCAAGGGGTTCAAATTCATTCTTTCGATGGGCCTCATCCTTCGGGAAATGTAGGCATTCAAATGCACCATCTTGGTCCGATTGCCAAGGGGGACTGTGTATGGACTATGACCCCTGCCGATGTCATCATCCTTGGTCGCCTTTTCTTGACCGGTTACTACGATGCCCGACGTTGGGTTGCGGTCGGCGGTTCTTCCTTGCAAAAACCAGGTTACACCCAGGCGATTTTGGGGGCTTCTGTTTCCGGCCTCCTCCAAGGCGCAGGATTGAAAGAAGGGGAGCATCGAACCATATCCGGGGACGTTCTGAGCGGGGAACAGGTGGATGCTGACGGATTTCTCGGTTTCTACCATGATCAATTAAGTGTTATTCCGGAAGGCCGGGATTTGGAATTTTTGGGCTGGTTGTTACCGTCCTATGCTCGCCCTGACATTTCCAGGTCATTCTTGTCGGGTTGGTTGAGCAAGCGCTCCTACCAAGTCAACACCAATACCCACGGTGAAGAGCGGGCTTTTGTGATGACGGGGCAATACGAAAAGGTTCTACCGATGGACTTGTTGCCGACCTATTTACTCAAGGCCATCCATTTCCAGGATGTAGAAGAAATGGAGCAATTGGGGCTGCACGAATTGGACGAGGAGGATGTGGCCCTCTGTGAATTTGTGTGCACCTCCAAAATCCCAGTCCAAGAAATGGTTCGAAAAGGGCTCGACCTGCTCATTGGAGAAGAGGAATAAGTACTATCTGTTAATATTCAAATGGTTACAATTTTAGTTCACCCATGGAATTTCTAAAAAAGAAAATACTGGAACTCCGCCCTGACTTTGAGAAAGGCGGGAAATATGCGCAATTTCACACCCTTTTTGACGGTTTCGCGACCTTCCTTTTCACTCCGGATAGGGTGAGTCAAGGAGGCACCCACATCAAGGCAGGCATCGACCTTAAGCGGACCATGTTCTTTGTGATTCTGGCCATGGTGCCGTCTTTGTTGTTTGGGATTTTTAATGTGGGTCATCAGCATTTCTTGGCTTTGGGTGAGTTTGCTGGCTCTCCCCTGAACGGTCTATGGGACAAAGTCTTTTATGGCGCTCTCAAAGTGCTCCCTATTGTGGTCGTTTCCTATTCGGTGGGTTTGGGAATTGAGTTTTTTGTGGCTTCCAAAAAGGGCCATGCTATCAACGAGGGCTTCCTAGTTTCCGGTATGTTAATTCCCTTGGTGCTTCCCCCGGATATTCCTTTGTGGATGGTGGGATTGTCCACCGCTTTTGCGGTAGTTTTTGCCAAAGAAGTTTTTGGGGGTACCGGTATGAATGTCTTGAATGTTGCCCTGACCGCTAGAGTCTTTTTGTTTTTTGCCTACCCTACGTTTATGAGTGGGGATCAGGTTTGGATTTCGGAGAAGTCGGATGTTTACAGCGGTGCCACGGCTTTGGCCAATGCCGCTGCGACCGGTACGCCTTTTCAGATTTCCGCAGACCAACCTTGGAATTATTCCTTGCAGGATATGGTGGTTGGCTTGATTCCGGGTTCCATAGGAGAGACCTCCAAAATTGCGATCCTCTTGGGTGCTGCCTTTTTGATTATCACAGGTATAGGCTCTGGCGTCATTATGATTTCGGTGATTTTGGGGGCTTTGTTGATGGGCCTCATCTTTAACGGAATTGGGATGACACCATTCATGAACATGCCGTTCTATTTGCACTTGGCCATGGGCGGCCTTCTCTTTGGAGCAGTCTTCATGGCCACGGATCCGGTAACAGCGGCGCATACAGGCACCGGTAAATGGATCTACGGACTTTTGGTTGGCATGATGGCGGTCATGATTCGGGTTTTTAATCCGGCCTATCCCGAAGGAATCATGCTGGCTGTTCTGTTCGGGAATGTCATGGCTCCCCTGATTGACCATTATGTGGTCCAAGCAAATATCGCTCGCCGGAACAAACGATTAGCGACACGCGCCTCCCTAGCCTAAAAATTCATTCCATACCCTATGTCATCCAAAGGAAATTCAGGTACCATCGTCTTCGCCCTGGTGGTGACGACTTTATCGGCTGCTTTGTTGGCCGCTGCGGCGACCATACTCAAGCCTGCTCAGGACGAGAACGTCCTCAAAGAAAAACAGCAAAACATTCTATCTCTGGTAGGGTTGAACGGCCCCAATGATTACAAGAAGTTCGACCAGCTGGTTCAGGGTTTGGTCATTGACCAAGAAGGTCAACAGGTTCAAGGCGTGGAGGCTCTTGCTTTGGATTTGGCTTTGGAGAAAAAAATGAATACCAAAAACCCCGCTTACAAGGTTCGTTACCCCATGTACGTTTACCGGGATCCCAGCGGTCGGACCACGTATTTACTTCAGGTGGCCGGTACCGGTTTGTGGGGTCCCATTTGGGGCTATTTGGCTTTGAATGAGGATGGCAATACCCTCCGTTCGGCCATTTTTGATCACAAAGGCGAAACCCCGGGCTTGGGCGCTGAAATCAATACAGACGCCTTTGAGCAACAATTTATTAACAAAAAACTTCTCAACGAGCAAGGTGATTTTGTCTCGGTCAAAGTTGAAAAAGGAAAGCACGATGCGAGCATGCCCCATGCGGTAGATGCGATTAGTGGTGGTACCATAACCTCCAACGGTGTGAGTAAAATGCTGGAACAAGACCTGGCCTGTTACCTAAAATATATCCGTCAACAATCCACACAATCCCTTCCACTATGAGCGACGTATTGGTTCAAAGTCCCGTCGAAAAAAAGCCACTACTCGGTAAAAAAGAGAGGAAACTCATCACCGATCCTTTGTCGGACAACAATCCGGTGACTATACAGGTTTTGGGGATTTGCTCGGCCTTGGCCGTAACGACCCAAATGAAACCCACCATGGTCATGGCATTATCGGTTACTGCGGTGGTTGCCTTGTCCAACTTGGTGATATCGCTTATGCGGAATGCTATCCCGCCAAGAATTCGAATCATTGTCCAACTAACCGTTGTATCGGTCTTGGTTATTTTGGTGGATCAGATTCTCAAAGCCTACATGTACGATATCAGCAAACAGCTTTCAGTTTTTGTCGGTTTAATTATTACCAATTGCATTGTCATGGGTCGTCTTGAGGCCTATGCCATGGGCAACAAACCTTTTCCATCCTTGTTGGATGGTTTAGGTAATGGATTTGGTTACGGAGCGGTCATCCTTACGGTGGCTTTCTTTCGTGAATTGTTGGGTAGTGGCAAGCTCTTTGGTTTCAAAGTGATCCCTGACGCCTTGTACGAAGCGGGCTATGTCAACAACGGGTTGATGATGATTCCTGCAGGCGCCTTGTTCGTGGTCGCATGTTATATCTGGGTTCAAAGAAGTTTTGCTAAACATTTGGAGGAAAAAGAATGAGTACCCTGTTTCTAGCCGCGGATTTGGTATCCGTTTTTGTTCGATCGGTTTTTATCGACAACATGATTTTTGCTTACTTTTTGGGCATGTGTTCCTATTTGGCTGTTTCCAAAAACGTCAAAACAGCCTTGGGTCTAGGCGTGGCTGTGGTCTTTGTATTGACCATTACCGTACCGCTGAATTGGTTACTCTTGAACAAGGTTTTGAAGGAAGGGGCCCTGGCTTGGATTAGTCCATCCTTGGCCAAGGTTGATTTGAGTTTTTTGGCTTTTATCATGTTCATTGCAACCATTGCTTCCATGACGCAGCTGGTCGAAATGTTGGTCGAAAAACTATCTCCTGAATTGTACGGGGCCTTGGGGATTTTTCTACCGCTCATTGCGGTGAATTGTTCCATTTTGGGGGGATCCTTGTTTATGCAAGAAAGGGATTATGAATTTGCCGAAGCCACAGTCTTTGGTCTAGGTTCCGGTGTGGGTTGGATGATTGCTATCGTGGCGATTGCCGCTATACGAATGAGACTTCGTTACTCGAATGTCCCAGCTCCTTTGCGTGGTTTGGGTATAACATTCATCATTACAGGCTTAATGGGCATCGCATTCATGAGCTTTTTGGGCATTACACTTTAATTCTAAACGACTATGTTAACTGGGGCTACTTTATCCATTATTTCCTATTCCATCTTGGCCTTTTCTGGGGTCATTTTGTTGCTGGTTTTCGTCCTGATGTATGCGCAGGCCAAATTGGTCAACAGCGGGGATGTCCAAATTATTGTCAACGGGGATACGGAGAATCCCATGAAGGTGGCGGCGGGTTCGACCCTGCTTAGTACCCTGTCGGAGCGTAAATTGTTTTTGCCATCCGCTTGCGGTGGTGGTGGAACCTGCGCCATGTGCAAATGCCAGATTCTGGAAGGTGGTGGTGATGTTTTGCCCACCGAAAAAGGGCATTTGAACCGACGCGAACAAGCCGAAAATTGGCGTTTGGCTTGCCAGGTCAAGGTTAAGAATGATATGAAGATTCAGATTCCCGAAGAAATTTTTGGAATCAAAAAATGGGAGTGCGAAGTGGTCTCCAATTACAATGTGGCCACCTTTATCAAAGAATTTACCGTTAAACTGCCCGAAGGAGAGAATTTACATTTTGAGGCCGGGGGTTATATCCAGGTGGATGTACCTGCTAGTACGGTCGATTTTAAAAACATCGATATCGCTCCATTGCCCGATGATCCTGCGGGACCGGAAAAGTTCAAGGAAGATTGGGACAAATTCAAGCTGTGGGACCTCAAAATGGTCAATCCGGAGCCCATATTCCGTGCATATTCCATGGCCAACCACCCCGCCGAAGGGAACATCATCAAGTTGAACATACGTATTGCGACCCCCCCCTGGGATAGGGCCAGCAATGCCTGGATGAAAGTGAACCCTGGGGTTTGTTCGTCTTTTGTTTTTAATTGCAAACCGGGGGATAAGGTCACCATTTCAGGTCCTTACGGGGAGTTCTTTATCAAAGACACCCAGAAGGAAATGGTCTATGTAGGCGGTGGTGCCGGAATGGCCCCGCTGCGTGCCCACATTTTTCACCTCTTTCATACCCTCAAAACAGGCCGTAAGGTTTCGTATTGGTACGGGGGGCGCTCCAAGCGGGAGTTGTTTTATGTGGACGAGTTTCGTGCTATCGAAAAAGAATTTCCCAATTTCCGTTTTCATGTCGTCCTTTCGGAGCCTCTACCCGAGGATAACTGGAAGGTATGTCAGGGCTTGGACGATAGAGAAGGGGATGGATTCTTGGGTTTTGTGCACCAGTCATTCATTGATAATTACCTCAGCAAGCACAAGGAACCGGAAGAAATCGAATTTTATTTCTGTGGGCCTCCCATGATGAATGCAGCCGTGTTGAAAATGTGCGATGATTGGGGTATTCCCAAGGAACATGTCGCTTTTGATGATTTTGGGGGTTAATCGCCTTGATTTTTCTTGCTCGTAACCGTTTGATCCAGCTCCCATGAATATCCACGAATACCAAGGTAAAGCCTTGTTGTCGCAATACGGGGTTACCGTTCAACGAGGAATTTTGGCCTCCACTCCCGATGAGGCGGTTCAGGCTGCCAATGCGTTGCATGAACAAACGGGAACAAGTTGGTGGGTGGTCAAGGCCCAGGTGCATGCCGGGGGTCGGGGCAAAGGGGGTGGCATCAAATTGGCCAAGTCCTTGGAACAGGTTCAAGACCTGAGCTCCCAAATTTTGGGTATGCAATTGGTCACTCCCCAAACCGGGTCGGCGGGCAAAAAGGTGCATTCGGTTTTGATTGCCGAAGATGTCTATGCCCCGGGGCCATCCCCTATACAGGAGTTTTATTTATCGGTTTTGTTGGATCGGGCCCAAGGAGGTTTTGTGATGGTGTATTCCCCGGAGGGTGGAATGGACATCGAAGAAGTTGCCGAAAAACACCCCGAGAAAATCTACAGGGAGTGGATTGATCCCACCATTGGTTTTCAAGCCTATCAAGCCCGCCGCGTGGCTTTGAACCTAGGACTTTCGGGACAGGCCTTCAAACAAATGGTGGCTTTTTGCCAAAAATTGGTCAAGGCCTTCGAAGGGGTAGAGGCTTCCTTGTTTGAAATCAATCCCGTTCTCAAAACATCGGATGATCGCATCTTGGCGGTGGATGCCAAAGTCAATATTGATGATAATGCCTTGATGCGGGTTCCTGATATTGCGGCGATGCATGATCCCCGTGAGGAGGACCCCACCGAGCTCAAGGCCGCATCGTTTAATTTGAATTATGTTAAATTGGACGGGAATGTCGGCTGTATGGTGAACGGTGCCGGCCTGGCCATGGCAACCATGGACATGATCCAGTTGAGTGGAGGAAGTCCGGCGAATTTCCTGGATGTTGGAGGTACGGCCTCCGCGGAGCGGGTTGCCCAAGCCTTTAATATTATTTTGGAAGATCCAAACGTCAAGGCCATTTTGGTCAACATTTTTGGAGGAATCGTGCGCTGCGATCGTGTTGCCAACGGTATCGTAGAAGCCTGCAAAACGTTGGGCGATTTACGCGTTCCCTTGATTGTTCGCCTCCAGGGAACCAACGCCAACGAAGCCAAGGCCATCTTGGAAGCATCGGGATTGCCCATACGGGCTGCCATTACCCTTGAGGATGCGGCCAAGGCGGTTTCAGATTCCCTCGCTGCCTAAGCAAAGAAGTCTCCTCATCGGGTCACGTAATTTGCCCTAAATTCTTCATCTTGCCTTAATTTTACCCTGATGAGGTATGTATACAGGGTTTTATGTCCGTGTGGCTTCTGGGCCATTTTTTTTCTGCTTTTTGGGTTGAGTCCTGGGCTGCAAGCCCAAAACTCGGGAACCGTACGTGGGACGGTCATTGACAAAAGCAGCGGGGAGCCCATTCTTTTTACGAATGTTTTTCTTGCAGGAACGACCATAGGGGCCAGTACCGATGTCAATGGATTTTTTACCATCAAGAATATTCCCCCAGGGAATTATGTTTTGGTGAGTACTTATTTGGGTTACGATACGGCGCGGATCTCCATGAAAATCACTGCCGGTGCGACGCTCAATTATCGTTTGCAATTGTCCAAATCCTCCATTGGTCTCCAAGAGGTTGAAGTCTTGGGAGCCAAGCAAGAACAGCTGACCAACACCCGAGTTTCCGTGGAGACGGTTACGCCTAAACAAATCACGCAAGTGGTATCGGTAGGTGGGGAGGCTGATATCGCACAATACTTGCAAGTCCTCCCGGGAGTGGTCTTTACAGGAGACCAAGGTGGTCAATTGTATATCCGTGGTGGCTCCCCCGTGATGAACAAAGTTTTGCTGGATGGGATGCTTTTGTATAATCCTTTTCATTCCATTGGACTTTATTCTGTTTTTGAAACGGACCTCATCAAAAACGCCGAGGTATATACCGGCGCGTACAATGCGAATCATGGCGGGCGCATTTCGGCGGTCATGGACGTTACCACCCGTGATGGTAACCAAAAGCAGCTGAGCGGTAAGCTAGGGGTTAGTCCCTTCCTCAGCAGATTGGTCTTGGAAGGTCCCTTATGGAAACCTAAGAGTCCTCAGCAGCTTGCCCCTACTTTTATTTTCAGCGCCAAGGGTTCGTATCTTGATCAAACCTCCAAAGCTCTGTATGCATATGCGGGCCCACAGGGTCTGCCCTTTTCCTTTTTGGATGTATATGGCAAAGCCACGTTCAAAGCAAACAGCGGTTCGAAGCTGTCCATGTTTGGATTTAACATGACCGACAAAGCCAATTTTAGGGGAATTGCGGAGGTAGATTGGGTATCGACCGGTGCAGGAACACAATTTGTGCTCATTCCCGATGGTGCTGGCAATACCATATCAGGAAATTTAGCCTATTCTAATTTTGAATCAGGTCAACGCGAAGCGGACGGACGACCAAGGCGCTCGGCCATCACCGGATTCAACGGTACGGTTTCGGTAACCCAATACCTTAATTCCGGTCAAGCCAATTTTGGGTTCGATATGGTGGGTCTTAACACCGATTTTAACTTTACCAATTCAACGGGTCAAATCATTCGGCAGCAAGAAAGCACCACGGAGCTTGCGGTCTTTGGCAAATACAATTTGTTGTTTGACAATTGGGTGGTGGAGCCTGGTCTTCGGGCCCATTATTATTCGAGCCTCACCGAGATGTCTTTGGAACCCCGATTCAGTGCTAAGTACAATGCAAGGCCGGATTTGCGATTCAAGGTCGCTGGCGGCAAGTACTCTCAAAATTTAATTTCGGCGACTTCCGACAGGGATGTGGTGAATCTTTTTCTTGGCTTTCTATCAGGTCCGGATAATCTTCCCGAAACCTTTGATGGTGAGCAGGTGACCTCTAGGCTTCAGAAAGCCAATCACTTGGTGGGTGGGGTAGAGATTGATCTGGGTCCCAGGGTGGAGATCAATGCGGAAACGTATATCAAACAATTTACCCAGTTGTCCAACATCAACCGGGATAAGATTTTTGACGATATCGAAGGGAATTTTGGAAAGCCGGATGTCCTCAAAAAGGACTTCATCATCGAGCGGGGTAGGGCCTACGGTTTTGATTTCCGCGTCAAATACGATGTCAAGAGGTTTTACCTGTGGACCACCTACAGCTGGACTTATGTGGATCGCTTTGATGGAATACGTTCCTACAATCCTGTTTTTGATCGTCGCCATAACATTAATGTCGTCAGCACCTATAACTTTGGAAAACAATTGGAATGGGAGGTTTCAGGTCGTTGGAACTTCGGTTCGGGATTTCCTTTTACGCAAACCCAGGGCTTTTATCCTGACTTGAATTTTGGGGGTGGTGCTGGTACGGATTATATCAATCAAGGGGGTGCTTTGGGGGTTTTGTATGCCGGATTTAACCAAGGCCGTTTGCCAACCTACCATCGTTTGGATTTGGCATTGCGCTACCGCAAGGTATGGAATGATCGACTTTCCATGGATGTTAATTTCAGTCTTACGAATGCGTACGATCGTCGAAATATTTTCTATTTTGATCGAATTCGCTACAGCAGGGTCGATCAATTGCCGATTTTGCCGGCTTTAGGTTTGGTGTTTAGCTTTTGATGAGCTGTTGGATGGTCATTCCGAGGTTCTGGTGGGTATTCATCTTCGGATGTTTGTCCGTCGTGGCTTGGTCTGGGGGAATATCAGCCCAGGGGATTAAGTCCCTCCAAGATCCCAAGATACATGGGGAATCATGGCTAAAATGGGCGAATCAACTGGAATTCGAATTGTCTGATCTAGCATTGAGGTTTTGGGATCATCAGCAATTTGATTGGACAAGCATCCCAGAGGGAATTGAAAGAGGTGATCTTGCTTGGTATCGGACCATGCAGTCTGCCTATCGCGGTGATCAGGCCACCGATTACCTTTTTGAAGTTTATGTAAGGGATTTTCCGGCACACCACAAAATCGATGAAGCTCGGTTGGCCTACTTGGTTTTTTTGGTCCAGCAGAATCGTGATTCTGAGACCATTCGCATTCTTGAAGCTTTGAATTGGTATAAGCTCACCATGCCCCAAGCTCAGCTTTTTCACTACCTAAAGGGTAAATTGTTGTATCCTATTGATTCCTTAATCGCTTTGGGTCATTGGCAGCAGGCGGCTAGTGTTCAAGGTGATTTTCAGGTGCATGCCCGATACTCCATGATGTTGGATAAACTCCATCGCTTTGATATTGAAGGGGTAATGGAATTATTGGATTTGTTGCAAGCCGATAAGCGATACGAAAGTTTGTGTATTTACCCCAAGGCTTTATCCCTTGCGCTCGATGGTGATTCTATGACGGCATTGGCCATCATTGAGTCGAATATTGACAGGCCCAATATCAAAGGCAAGTTGGGCTTATCGATTTTGGGCATGCAACTGAGTTACCACTTGGGTCTGCCTTATCGCTATGCTCATCTGCTCCAATCTTCGTCGAGCTTTGGATATCAATGTGTTTCGGTAGATACCCTAAGGCTTGCACAGATGTACGGTTTAGTTATGGCCTGGGATACTGTAACAATGCTCCTTAAGAAAACGGATCATTGGCCTGATTCCATCAAAGCCTTGTCGTATTTTGAACAAGGGAATGCTTGGTTGGCATGGGGAATGGACGAAAAGTTGGATCGTTATTTGGCAAGGGCTCGGACGTCATTTCAACGCGTCACCGAATTGGAAATCACTGGTAAAATGCGTGAGCGCGCTTTCTATTTGTACGCTAAACTATGTTATGAAATAGGCGAGTCCCCCTCCAATTTCAGAGTCCTAGGTTCATTTTTGCTCCAATATCCTCAAAGCGAATTCCGTGAGGAGATTAGTGAATACCTGAGTGACCTTGCGATGAAGGCTCATCATTATGTAGAGTCATTGCGTATACTCAGGGGTGTTTCAAAAAAATCGCCCAAGGTCCAAGCGATCGTCCAGAAGTTGTATTATCAACAAGGCATCACCCTGTACAACCAAAAGCGGTATGTCGAGGCTTTACCTTATTTGGATTCCTCCTTAGGGTACACCGTGGATTCTTTCACTAGGGCCACGACTTTGTTTTGGAAATCGGAGCTTTACCATAGGGTTGGTGAGCACAACCAAGCTTTGTTGTGGATGAAAAATTATCTTGATTATGGGTTTTTCAGCCCAGAATTAAGGTCCTTGGGTTGTCATCCAATGGCTGCCAATTATCAGTTAGGTCATTTGGCTTTTCGTTTGGAGCGCCATGGTCAAGCCATCAAATATCTTCTTCAAGCCCTTCGGTTTGGTCAGTCCATGGAGAACCAAAATGACTTTGAAATGGCGATGTACAAGGACGTTCAGGTACGTTTAGGCGATGCATACCTTAGGGATGGTCAAACTGAATTGGCCGTTCGTCAATTTTCTTATTGCATTGACGAACTTAAAACGGATGTGGAATACGCCAATTACCAATTGGCGATCGCTTATGGAATCCAAAAAAAAATGCTCAAAAAGCGCGATCAATTGGTGGCGTTAATTCAGGAGTATCCTCGATCGGATTATCGACTTTATGGGTTGTTGGAACTGGCTACGACCTGCTTTCAAGAATCTTCTTTTGATTCAGCCATGTGGTGTATTCAACGGCTGGAAGAAGATTTTCCGCGACATCGACTAACCTATGTGGCGATGAATCTACGCGGTTCGATTTATTTGGAGTTGGGTCAAGATAGCCTTGCTCTCGGCATTTTTGAAGACGTTGTACAAAAGGCAGCTGGTTTGCCTGAATCCAGAGATGCATTGTTTGAGTTGAGGCAGATCTGCATAAGGACATCGCAGCCTAAGCGGTATTTGGATATTGCTGGTCAAAATGGTTTGATTGCTTTGCAAGATGATGCCATGGACTCTTTGCTATTTGAAACCGCCCAATACAGCATGGAGTCAGGGAAATTCTTCGAAGCATTGGCGACTTTGACGCAGTATCTAACAGAATATCCATCCGGGTCATTCAAGGCGAATGCCCTTTATATGCGTTCTTTAGCTGCTGGAAAAGTTGGGGATAAGCCAATGCAAATTCGAGATTTGGAGGATTTAATGGGAATGCCGGATAATTTATTTACCGAACGGGGTTTATTTATGCTTGCAGATCTTTACAGCAGTAAAGAACAATGGACACAGGTTGCTTCGGCTTACCAAAGGATTTTGCAGGGGACATTTTCCCCGATTTCAAGATTGGAAGCCGCAATGGGTTTGATTCGCGCCTCGACCCTGTTGAAGCAATGGTTTACGGTTGATTCTATAGGTGAAATTTACCTGCCACAGGTTTCGTTTGGTCAAAATACAAGGAATGAATTGAAGTGGCACCTGGCGAATTCTTTGCGTTACCAAGGAAAAATCATTCAAGCAAGGTCCCATTTAAAATACCTTTCGGATTCAACCTCCACGGAATGGGCGGCCAGGGCCTTGTTCAATTTGGCTGAAATAGCCTTTGAGGGAAGGCAGTTTGCACATTCTCAGGATTTGATTTACGAATTGACCGATCGATGGCCCCAATACACGGAATGGTATGGAAGGGGCGAGCTGTTGTTGGCGGAGAATCTCTTGGCATTGAATGAAAAAGAACAAGCCGTGGCTGTCCTGCAAAATTTAATCGAAGGTCGTGATGCTGATCAGGTTAGCCGTATTGCAGAGAATCGTTTACGTGAAATCAATAAACCGTAAAGGATGTTAAAGAGTTTCTTATTCGGGGTGGCTATAATTTTATTGAGGCTTCCGGTTTATGGGCAGGATAGTACAGGATTAGGGCAGACGGTTCGAATTGTCCGCGCCTATGATCCACACCTTCCCGAGTGGTTTCGACTATCATCGGATCCCGTATTGTTGGTTGAACCAAAAACGCGTATTCCAATGTCCTACGGACCTGATTCTTTGTCTTTTGTTCAATCTTTTGGGCCAATCCCAAAGTACACCGAGCCTTCGCTTGCCTCAAGTTCCTTGCAACCTCGTATTTCCAAAACGCTATCAATCATGGGTGGTGGTTTGCTTGGAAGTCAGGGCAATGCGGGGATTGCATGGAGTGGCCCACTCCAAATGGGTTCGCAGGTCATTTTTGTTCATTTGGAATGTTTGGGTTCATCAGGAAATCCGAATCGTCTATGGGCTGATTCAATTCTACGATCGGCCATTTGGAATTCTCAATTAGCGATAGAATGGCGTCCAGCAAAAAATCGAGAATGGAATATCCTCCTCAATGCCTCTCAACGAAGTACCGGATTCAAATATCAAGATACTCGTTTTCATAACACCGATTCGAATCTTTCGAAAGACACCTCCTTGAACGGTCGATGGAATACCTTACGAGTTAATCCACGTATAACCTGGGACAGGATCAGTCAGCGGATTGAGGGCTTTCATCAACATTGGCGTGTAGAGGGATTGGGCGCCAAACTTTGGAACACCTTTCTTGCTGAGCCAAGGTTGCACGATTTGGGTAGCGAGTGGACTGGAATAACGGCTTACGAAATGGGACATCATGAGGAAAATCGCGATTTGGGTGTGAAGGCATATTGGTCCACTGCCTCGTTGAGATCAGGTGTTTCTTATCCTCAAAGCATGCAAAGAACTACATTTTCCATCAAACCCTATTGGGTTTGGCAATTAGGACCACATCGTTTAAGTGCCTCGTTGGATTTTATTCGCCAGCGTGAACCAGGGGATAGCTCTTTGGCATTGAAATCGTTTTGGGCAACCTTACCGGAGTTTATTTGGCAATACCATCAACCTATTGATTCCAACACAACGCACAGGCATCCTTGGAAGATTGAAGTTGGTGTCCTCTCAGGTATAAAGCAGCCGTCCTTGTATCAGTGGGGTTCCATTTATCCAACCTTATCCGCTATTGATGCATATCAAGCCTCCATTCAGAGGGCCGAAGGATTTGTTCGTTTAGAGCATTCCTTTGGGGAAAGATTGCGCTGGGAACATAGGGTCGGAATAGGTTCTTGGAAGCACCCACGTTTCTTTGGACTAGACACAATGTCGGTTTTGGGGGTTTCTACAGTGATCTTGCCAAGTGCAACCCATTGGTCCTGGGAAACCAAGGTTTCTTTGAGGGAACCCAATCGGCTGCAAGGCTCAATCCGTGCAGGAATGCAGGGTATAATTTCCAATCGCACCTGGTATGGTATGCCCGGCTTGCAACCTGTCTTATGGGGTGGTTTGCAATTGACTAAAACCTGGGGCAAGGTATGGGCCTTGGATTTTCAGTCAACGGCCTACGCCTTGGATTCCAAAAGAGAGATTTTCGATAAATTATCTGAAAATTCAACCAATCTAAATTGGCCAGTAAATCTCGATTTGCGTTTAAACAGGTCAGTTACCAAGAACTCCACAGTTGCCATTGTGTACCGGCATAGGCAAGCGGCCGCTTGGTTCCTTTGGTCCGAAGATGTTTGGTGGGGTAGATTACTCAATGTGGAATGGAGATGGAAAATTTGATGTAAATTTGAGCATGAGTCATCCCATGGAACTGGACCCAAAAGGGCTTCGAGCGGTGCGTTCAACGGCCTCTCTCCCAGGTTACGGGTCTATTCAATATCGAATGTTCGGTGCTGTTTTGCGTCCTGAGGAGTCCAAAATCCGCCCTCCGAGGTATTGTTGGGTTTTCGTGCCTGGTCCTGATGCCCCTTCCAAGGAGGCTCCCTCGTGGTTCATTGCCGATGATCTTAAGCAGGCGCTAATAACCGTAGAAGCATCCAAAGGCACCCTGTACTTGGAAGGGTGGGGATTACTTCGATACACCCATCAAGGCGTAGAGCTTATCCCTGATGCGGGTCCTTTGGCCGAGGATCACCCACATTCAGGTTGGGTACCCGTTTCAACTCCGCAAGGGTCTTCAGTTATCGTACCCAAAGCACTTGTTCCTTCGGCTAGAAGTTCTTTCAGGTTGATGACTTCTTGGATCGCCGGGGGGCTTTGGCTTGGACTTTTGGTCGGCTTACGGTTTGGCTTGATGGGGGATGGGGTTGAGCCCACCTTTGCGGCCGGCTGGGCGAAGAACGCTTGGTCCCAGACGGGTGGTCTAGAACATTGGTTTGAATTACAATCTTCCTACGTACCAGAGATTCTGAATGCACCGACGGTTTTACCGATGAATGGGCTTAGCTTTTCTGGAAACTACTCACCCCTTGAAACTGGCGAAGACCTCAACGCAGAGCATACCTTGCCCTTGTATTGGGTTGTCTTGGGCCTATACTCCAGCAACAAGGGCGCCGAACATTGGCGAGCCATTTACCTTAACATTGGTCACGAAGCAGTCATTTTCGAAAGGCGGGTTCCGGGAAAGGGATTGTTGCATGCGGTGGCCCTGCCCTACAGGGGTTTTGATCCTGTACCATTTCTGAAGCATATTCGTAAGCACCTGCTGTCGGATGCATGGCTTTTGATGGACAAGAAATCGGTGGGATCAATTCTTGAAATATCCTCTGAAGGCTCCCCGTCATAGGCATGGGATTCCAAAATCCTTTGGCCTTGTGGGGATTGGCCCTGTTGGCCGTGCCTTTGTATATTCATTTTTTTGGATTTAGGTTACGTCGTAAGGCCTATTTCACAAGGTTAGATTGGTTGTTACAACAACAAATACCTGTACAACAACGTGAGCGTTTGTTTCGGTATTTGTTGCTGGCTACTAGGATTTTAGCTATTATAATGCTGGTAGGGGCATTGGCAGGGCCTATGCCCACGTCCATATCCCCGCATTCCCTCAATGGCGCCGGATCTCGTTGCATGATCTACGTGGATAACAGCAGAGGTATGGCTATGGAGGGGAGTGGTGGGCCCTTGCTCGAGCAGGCCAAATCATCGGCACGTCGTTTAATTCAAAATGCCAAGTCCGATACTCGCTTTGTGTTGATGTCCAACCTGAGCCGACCGTTGCACGGGGGTTGGCTTCACAAGGATAGAGCATTGGACCTCTTGGATCAAATTCAGGTAAGCAATCAAAATAAGAGCCTTTCGTCGGTGGTCTTGCAAATGGATCAAAGATTGGAGCAGGAAGGTTTAGGATCCGAGAAGGAAGTTTCCCTTTGGCTCTTATCGGATTTCAAGAAAGGATCCATGGAGGGAAGTTATTGGCGTACGCGTTCCAAAATGATGGCCAATAACAGTTCCTTTGGTCCTCTGAATTTGATTCCATGCCGTCCTATGACTGCCTTCAATGCGGCTATAGATTCGGCATGGTTGATGGAGCCGTTTTTTAGGCCTGGTATCCGTAACCGCATGGTGGTTCGAACCCGCACTTACGGGGAATGGCCTCAAGGATTGAATATTTCATTGGAATTGCTCATGGCTGGTCAGCGGAAATCGCTGGCCACTTTGCAGGGACCGGAATCTGCAAATTCCGTATCATCCCTACGTTTGGACACCCTGGATTTTACCGTTCCTAAGGATGCGTTGGGTTTGGTGGAGCTGCTGATCAATGACCCGTATTTTGCTTACGATAATCGGTATTTTTTCTCCAATTCTGTCCAAAACACTGTTTCGGTTTTGCACGGATCCGGCGCTAGGCATAATTCTTTTCTTCGTTCGGTATGGGCCACCGATACGTTGTTTGAAGTCCAATATAGCCGTCTTCAGGATTGGGCCAGGATCAATTTGGACTCCTTCTCTTTGGTCTTACTGGAAATTTCGGAGCCATTGCAGGCAGGGCATGCAGCCGCCCTCGCAAATTGGGTGCGCAATGGTGGCGGTCATTTGTTCCTTCTTCCCGCGGACGAAGAATCCGGCGAATCGCTAAGCAAATTGTCCCAAGTTTTTGGGCCTAGCCTCAAGGCAGCTCCATGGCGAAAAGCCAAAGCGCGGTTGGCCAACCTGGATGTTGGAAATGACTTTTTGGGAACAGTACTCGCTCGTAAACCTGAGGCTGCAGCGATGCCTACGGTAGAAGGTTATTTTCCATGGCAGGTGCAAGCCGGGGATGAGGTTTTGCTAAAGCTGGAAAGTGGTGAAGCGATTTTGAAGCGCATGGCTTTTGGACAGGGTATGGTATATGCGTTAGCGGTCCCTGCGGAACAGCGTTATACGGAATGGGTTCGTCATGATTTGTTTTTGCCGGTTTTCTACCGAACCGCATTAGGCTCTGTTCGTTCCACAAATCTGACCGGCTCCATGGGTGGCCAGGCCTCCTGGTCCTTGCCCCTTCTTGAATCGGATGCAGGTTCCTTGGATTGGATACTGCAAGCCAAGGAGTTGGATGACCAAGGCAAGGCCTCTAAAACAAACGGAACCCCAAGTTTAGGGGAAAGCGATGAAGAGGCCCGGGCCACCATCCGTCCCGAGATTAGAGTAGTGAACGGTAGAGCATGGATACGCCTGTACAATACCGAGGTCAAACAGGGGTTCTATGCCCTCATTCGTCAGGGAGGTGAGCAATCGAATACCTATTTGGCCATTAATTCGGATCCCAAAGAGTCGGATATTGTACCGATGAGTGATAAGGAACTTCTGGCAATCGATCCAAATTTCAGGCTCGCCTTGGGCAATAGGCCTGATCTTCAACAGGGGTTTCAACAGGGTTTCCTTGCCGGAGATGGTTTGATGAGGTTATTCTTGGTGGCTTGCTTGGTATTTTTGGGCTTGGAAGCGGTGTTGCTATGGCAACGCAAAGCATGAAAATTCTCATTCGCCAAGCCAAACTACACGGCAATATGCCGAAAAGCCTGGGTAAAGCCCGGGCGGGTTCAGCTTCGTTGGATTTTTTGATCGAGGATGGGGTATTGACCAAGGCTG
>VHBD01000003.1 GCA_016872125.1 Sphingomonadales bacterium | reverse complement strand
CCCTGTGTACGGGAGGTTCCACCACGGCCGCTTTTCAGTGGGCCTTGAATCCCGACGGCTTGACCTCCACAGTTCATGACATGCCCGATGTGATCAACAACAGTTGGGGGGGATCCACCCAAGACATTGCCCAATGCAACAGCCCAACCTATGTTCCCCTTTTCAATGCTTTATCTGCTGCGGGTATTGCCGTGGTTTTTTCGGCAGGAAATAGCGGATCCGGCGCTTCCACCATCACCTCCCCCAAGAACATCAACATCAACGATGTCAATGTGTTCTGCACAGGCAATGTGAGTGTAAGCCCCACCAATGTGATTAACATCGCATCTTCGTCCAGCAGGGGTCCCTCAATTTGCCTGAGTACCGATTCCTCCTTGCTTATCAAGCCTGAACTTGTCGCACCTGGTACCAATGTTCGGTCCGTAGGGGGAGTCTCGGGATACGCAAACCTTACGGGAACTTCCATGGCATCGCCCCATGTTTCAGGTGCAGTCCTTCTTCTCAAAGAAGCTTTCCCTAATTTACCGGGAAGTACCCTTTTGCGGGGTTTGTATCAATCCGGCCTGGATTTGGGCAGCCTCGGTGAGGATAATCAATACGGTAACGGATTGCTGCAGGTGGATTCAGCCTTCCGACTCTTGGCGTTGACTCATACCCCCACACCCCCTTACCGTGGTCGTTACAACCTTACAGTCCGCGGGCCCTTGGTTCAACCCTCCCCACTCTGTGCGGACAGTCTTCAATTGACCTACATCGTCACGAACCAGGGAGATTCTATTGTGCCCTCTTATCGATTAGAGTATGGTCTTAACCCCAACAACCTTACCTTCATCCAAAGGCCCGTTCCCTTGGGCCCTAACCTTAGCGACACGGTAGCCGCCGGAACCCTACTCCTCTCCCCTCCGGGGGGTAGTCAACCCTCGGCAACCACCGTTTATATCCAAGCGTGGCCGAACCAGGTGCTTGAAGATGATAGCACGGACAACTTTCTGCAACATAATTTAAATGTGCGTGCAAGGTGGTCCACGCCCTTGCTCCAAAACTTCGAAACGGGAACCCTGACCACCACAGGTTACCGGACATTCAATCCTGATAACGATATCACTTGGTCCTATTCCACCAGTTCCGGCCTGGCCACAGGATTTCGTTCATTGTACATCAATGCCTTTAATTATAACAATTTAAACCAAAGAGATTATATCGAAACCGGGCAAATCCCAATTCCGAACAGCGGTAGATTTTTGTTCCGTTTTCAAAGGGCCTACGCGCACAACAACCGTAGCCAAACCCAGAACCAGACCGCTTGGGATTCGCTTTTGATTTCGGCTTCCACCGATTGCGGAACGACCTACCAAAGGCTATGGGCCCAAGGCGGCACAAGCCTCGGAACCACCGCACCCGATTCCACGGCCTTCATACCCTTCTATACCCACCAATGGCGAAGAGATACCTTGAATCTTGCCCATTTGAGGCCTGCCTCTTCGGTGATCCTTCGAGTGGAGTTCTTTAATCGCCAGGGTAATAACCTCTACTTGGACGACTTCCAAGTCTTGGTGGATTCCATGGCTCCCTTGGCATCCTTTGATTGGGAAACCTCGGGGTGCAGACCCATTCAATTGCAGGTTCGATCGGATGCAACCTTTGCGGACAGTATTCGTTGGCTGTTGCCGGGCGGCTTGACCTCTGCCGCCACGCAGGTTACCCTAAACCCTCCGCTGGGTTCTGTGTCGGTTACCCTAATCGCATACAACCGTTTTGGGACCGACAGCATCACGCGCATCATCAGCATTCCCTACACTCCTGTTGCTGCATTTTCCCTAACAAGAGACACCATTGTTCGGGGTGCTTTGTTAGGCCTGTTGAATCAAAGTCAATACGGATCCTATTATGTATGGAATTTTGGGGATGGTTCTCCGCCCACTGCTGGCTATGCCCCTCAGAAACGTTACAACCAAGCAGGGGTTTATCCCATAAGCCTTTGGGTTTACGGAGCAAACCAATGCGTCGATTCACTCCTTCAGCACAAGGAAGTTGTCGTCATCCCTCCTGTTGGAATTCAAGAATTTTTGATGCGTGCACCAACCGTTTACCCCAACCCCGGCAATGGTTATCTCACCTTGGATATCCGCGAATTGGAACTCCCCTTGGGCCTGGAGGCCCAAATCATTGACCTTACCGGCCGAACCCTGTACACCAAGCAATGGAGCCCTGAAGCCTGCCAACAAGATCTCTTATATTGGGATGTCCTTTTGGGAACCGCTAACAAACTATCCCTGCCCCGAGGTTATTACCTTCTTCAGTTTCAAGACCAAAGGGGTGGCAGATCCGTGCAACGTTACCTCTTGCAACCTTAGCAAAAGGACGGTCGTGTAAATTTTAGGCCTGAGCTGTAGGACCCCCAAAAGTCATAGGCAAGGATCCCCCACCCATGACTTCTCCGAGGTCGATATCCCCGTGCGCCTGCTCAAACTTATCAATGTTATCAGCCAATGCGTGGAGCAAACGCTTTGCATGTTGCGGCGTCAGTACAATCCGTGATTTAACCTTGGCCTTGGGAAGGCCAGGCATCATTCGGACAAAATCAACCACGAACTCCGCATTGGAATGGGTAATGATGGCCAAATTGCTATACACCCCTTCGGCAGTTTGTTCGTCCAATTCAATATTGATTTGATTTTCCGGATTTGAATCTTGTTGACTCATGATTTGTTTTATTTAAAATTGGAAAAATCAATTAATCCTGGATTACAGATTCTTCCGTCTCAAATTCTTCTTTGGAGGCCATCAAACGCTGATACTCTTCCATGGATCCAACTACAATTTTCTCGTAAGTGCGAACTCCCGTTCCAGCTGGAATGAGGTGGCCCACAATCACATTCTCCTTCAAGCCCAATAATTCATCAACCTTACCGGCTATTGCGGCTTCGTTAAGAACCTTGGTGGTTTCTTGGAAGGATGCTGCAGAGACAAAACTCTTTGTGCCCAAGGAGGCTCTTGTGATTCCCTGAAGTAGGGGTTGTGAAGTGGCCGGCATAGCCCGCTCAAAGGCAACAGGTTTCATATCCCTGCGCTTGAGTGCCGAATTCTCATCGCGAACCTTACGCATAGGAACAATTTGGCCTTGTCGAAACAGATTGGAATCCCCTGCATCAAGTATGATTTGCTTATCAAAAATATCATCATTCTCGCGCATGAAATCTTGCTTGTTGACGACCTCTTGTTCCAAGAATGTTGTGTTACCCGGATCGACAATAACGACCTTTTGCATCATTTGACGAACAATGACTTCAAAGTGTTTGTCATTAATTTTCACCCCCTGCAGGCGGTAAACTTCTTGAATATTATTAACCAAATATTCTTGAACGGCTCCTGGCCCCTTGATCGACAAAATTGCGGCTGGGGTAATAGCGCCATCGGATAGAGGATCCCCTGCTTTCACAAAATCTTTATCTTGTACTAAGATATGTTTGCTCAATGGAACCAAATATTTCTTGATTTGGCCGTCTCTGGATTCAATCTGAATCTCACGGTTTCCTCTTTTGACGCCTCCGAAGGTGACAACGCCATCAATTTCAGAAACAACCGCTGGATTCGACGGGTTCCTTGCTTCGAAAAGTTCAGTCACGCGCGGAAGACCACCGGTAATATCCCTGGTCTTGGTCGTTGAGCGAGGAATCTTGGCAAGGATAGTACCGGGAAGAATCACATCGCCTTCGTTCACCTGAAGGTGAGCACCCACAGGAAGGTTGTAAGTCCTTAAAGAAGTTTTCTTGGAATCCACAATTAAAACCGCAGGATTTCTGGTTTTATCCTTGGTATCGATAATCACCTTCTCTTTGTGACCGGTTTGCTCGTCCGATTCTTCGCGGTAAGTAACGCCCTCTGCGATGTGTTCAAAGTCCGCCTTACCCTTGAATTCAGAAATGATCAATGCATTGTAGGGGTCCCATGAACAAATGAGTTCGCCTTTTTTAATTTTGACACCGGCCTTGATGAATAGGGTTGCGCCGTAAGGCAATACATTGGTCATCAATGGGAGCCTTGTTTTGGGATCCATGATTTTGATTTCGCCTGAACGTGAAACCACAATTTCCACAGCGCCCCCTTGATTTTCATTTTCTAAGGAAGATGTCGTTACCGTACGTACTTCGTCAAATTCCACTAATCCGTCAAATTTGGCCACCAATTGAGATTCGGTAGCGATGTTCCCCGCTACACCACCCACGTGGAATGTACGGAGTGTTAACTGCGTACCGGGTTCTCCAATGGATTGAGCTGCGATAACACCCACGGATTCACCGATTTGCACCGTACGATTCGTGGCAAGATTACGTCCGTAACATTTAACGCAAACCCCAGTGACCGAAGCGCAAGTCAAAACAGAACGTATTTCAACCGATTCCACCGGGGAGGCTTCAATCATCGAAGCAATCGCTTCAGTGATTTCTTCTCCGGCAGCCAAGATCACCTTGTTATCCAATGGATTCACCACATCCGAGGCTGTAACACGACCTACAATTCTTTCCTTTAAGGACTCCACTACATCCTCGTTGTCTTTGAGAGCTGTTACCTCAATCCCCCGTAGCGTACCACAGTCTTCTTCGTTGATGATCACATCTTGCGCAACATCGTGAAGACGACGAGTCAAGTAACCGGCATCCGCTGTTTTGAGAGCGGTGTCTGCAAGACCTTTCCGCGCACCGTGGGTGGAGATAAAATACTCCAATACGTTGAGCCCCTCCTTAAAGTTGGATAAGATGGGGTTCTCGATAATTTCACCTGCTCCACCACTTTTTTGTGGCTTGGCCATCAAGCCTCTCATTCCACCGAGCTGACGAATCTGCTCCTTGGAACCACGGGCGCCACTATCCAACATCATGTAAACCGAATTGAAGCCTTGCTTGTCTGCTGCAATTTCCTTCATCAAGGTGTCGGTAATCCTCGAGTTGGTACGGGTCCAAATATCAATGACCTGATTGTAACGTTCGTTGTTGGTAATGAAGCCCATGTTGTAGTTACCGGTCACCTCTTCCACCTCTTTATGAGCCGCGTCAATCAAAGTCGCCTTGTTGTCCGGAACCATCACATCGTTCAAGTTGAAGGACAACCCACCTTTGAAGGCCATTTTGAAACCAATTTCTTTGATTTGATCCAAGAAAGCGGCTGTGGTAGGAATATCCGTCTCGCGAACAATCATGCCAATCAAATCCCTCAGGGATTTTTTGGTCATCAATTCATTCACATACCCAACTGCTTCGGGAATGGCGACGTTGAAAAGAATACGGCCCATGGTGGTATCCACAATTTTGCGAACCAATTCACCGGATTCGTTGCGAACATTCACCCGTACCTTCACCCAAGCGTGCAGAGCAACTCTGCCCTCGTTGTGAGCGATGATGGCTTCTTCCTCGGAATAGAAGGCGAGTCCTTCACCTTTGATTTTTTCGGTGTCAGTTGATTTACGACCTTTGGTGATGTAATACAATCCAAGTACCATATCCTGGGAAGGCACCGTGATCGGCGACCCATTCGCAGGATTCAAAATGTTATGGGATGCCAACATCAGAAGCTGAGCTTCCAAAATTGCCGCATTGCCAAGTGGAACGTGAACCGCCATTTGGTCACCGTCAAAGTCAGCGTTGAAGGCCGTACAAACCAAAGGATGCAATTGAATCGCTTTCCCTTCGATCAATTTAGGCTGAAAAGACTGAATACCCAATCGGTGCAAGGTTGGGGCTCGGTTTAGTAAAACCGGATGACCTTTCAAAACATTCTCCAAAATATCCCAAACGACCGCCTCTTTGCGATCCACCAATTTCTTGGCGGACTTCACTGTTTTGACGATCCCTCTTTCGATTAATTTGCGAATGACAAAGGGCTTGAATAATTCCGCAGCCATGTCTTTGGGCAAACCACACTCGTGCAATTTAAGCTCAGGTCCAACCACAATTACTGAACGACCGGAATAGTCAACACGCTTTCCTAACAAATTTTGACGGAAACGCCCCTGCTTTCCTTTGAGCATATCGCTCAGTGATTTAAGGGCCCTGTTGCCATCGGCTTTGACGGCGTTGACTTTACGGCTGTTATCGAACAAAGAATCTACCGACTCTTGCAACATACGTTTTTCATTCCGTAGAATGACGTCCGGCGCTTTGATGTCCATCAATCGCTTGAGGCGGTTGTTCCGTATAATAACACGTCGGTACAAATCATTCAAATCGGAGGTCGCAAAACGGCCACCCTCCAAGGGCACTAGAGGACGCAATTCAGGTGGAATAACGGGGACCATGCGTACCACCATCCATTCCGGACGATTGATGTGACCGCCTTGATTCGATGAACGAAAAGCCTCCACGATTTTGAGGCGCTTCAAGGCGTCGGTTTTACGCTGCTGCGATGTTTCTGTCGCCGCCTGATAGCGTAGTTGCGCTGACAGTTCATCAAGATCAATTCGCTCCAGCAATTCACTGATGGCTTCGGCCCCCATTTTGGCGATAAACTTCTGGGGATCCCTGTCATCCAAATGGTGATTATCCCGTGGCAAGGAATCCAAATGGTCAAGATATTCTTCCTCGGTGAGGAAATCCATCTTTTGGAGCTGACCCTCTTTGACCCCGGCTTGAATGACCACATACCTTTCGTAGTAGATGATCATATCCAATTTCTTGCTGGGCAAACCCAGCAAATAACCAATTTTGTTGGGCAAGGATCGGAAATACCAAATATGGGCAACCGGTACCACCAATTTGATATGACCGATACGATCGCGACGGACCTTCTTCTCGGTAACCTCGACACCACAGCGATCACAGACGATACCCTTGTAACGGATACGCTTGTATTTGCCACAATGGCATTCGTAATCCTTTACAGGCCCAAAGATTCTTTCACAAAACAAACCTCCCATTTCGGGCTTGTAGGTTCGGTAATTGATGGTTTCGGGTTTGATAACCTCTCCTTGGCTGCGCTCAAGGATGGCCTCCGGTGAGGATAACCCGATACGAATCTTGGTAAAATTGCTTTTGACCTTCAAATCTTTTCTAAACGACATGGTATGGTTTTAATCGAGTTGGACATCCAAGCACAAGCCACGAAGCTCATGCAATAACACATTGAACGATTCCGGGATGTTGGCAGGAGGCAGAGGGTCACCTTTCACGATAGCCTCATAAGCCTTGGCTCTACCCACAATGTCATCGGATTTGTAGGTTAGGATTTCTTGAAGAATATTGGACGCCCCAAAGGCTTCGAGGGCCCATACCTCCATCTCCCCGAAACGCTGACCACCAAACTGCGCTTTACCACCCAAAGGTTGTTGGGTAATCAGCGAATATGGCCCAATCGAACGGGCGTGCATTTTGTCATCCACCATGTGGCCCAACTTAAGCATGTAGATCACCCCGACCGTGGTCTTCTGGTCAAAGGCCATACCGGTTTGCCCATCATACAACTGGGTTCCTCCAAGTTCCGGAATACCCGCTTTGATGGTGTAATCCTTTACTTCGTCGTAACTAGCGCCGTCAAAAATAGGGGTCGCAAACTTGACACCCAATTCTTGTCCTGCCCATGCCAATACAGATTCGTAAATCTGGCCAAGATTCATCCTGGACGGTACACCCAAGGGATTCAAAACAATGTCCACTGGTTTACCATCGGCTGTGAAGGGCATATCTTCATCACGAACGATTCTGGCCACAATTCCTTTGTTACCGTGACGGCCAGCCATTTTATCACCAACCTTGAGTTTGCGCTTTTGGGCAACATAAACCTTGGCCAATTGGTTGATACCGGATGGCAATTCATCCCCGACCTGGATACTGAATTTGCGCCTTTTGGACTCCCCACTTAATTCAGAAAGCCTGAGCATGTAATTTTTGTGGAGACGCTCAATAAGTTCGCTTTTCTCTTTGTCAAGCAGCCAACCTTTTGCGCTGACCTTGTCGTAATCAATTTCGTTAAATCCTTTGCGCGTAAATTTCACACCTTTGGGAATAATTTCTTCACCCAACTTATTGAGGACTCCCTGAGACACTTTGCCTTCGGCCACTTCCATGAGCTTGTCAACAAGCAAGGTCCTAAGGGCTGAAGACTCCCGTTCAAATTCTTTATCGATTCTTTCAATCAACATTTTCTCTTGGTCCTTACCGGATTTGTCGCGACGAACACGGGCAAACAATTTCTTGTCGATCACCACACCCGTCATGGACGGAGGAACTCGCAAGGAAGCATCTTTGACATCACCGGCCTTGTCACCAAAGATGGCGCGTAACAATTTTTCTTCAGGTGATGGATCGCTTTCTCCTTTGGGAGTGATTTTACCGATAAGAATATCCCCTTCCCGTACTTCAGCACCAATGCGGATCAATCCGTTTTCGTCAAGGTCTTTGGTCGCCTCCTCGGAAACATTAGGGATATCTGCAGTGAGTTCTTCTTCTCCACGCTTGGTATCCCGAACCTGCAATTCAAATTCCTCAATGTGAACCGACGTAAACCAATCTTCACGGACAACGCGCTCAGAAATAACAATCGCATCTTCAAAATTATAACCCTGCCATGGCATGAAGGCAACTTTAAGGTTACGGCCCAAAGCAAGTTCGCCTTGCTGGGTCGCATAACCTTCCACCAAGACATCTCCCTTGGAAACCTTATTACCCACACGCACCAACGGAATATGATTAACGCAAGTATATTGGTTAGTCTTACGGAATTTGATAAGGTTGTAGGTGCGAACATCCGATTGGAAGGAAACCAGACGTTCCTCAGAGGAACGCTTATAACGCACAACAATTGAATTTGCATCAACATATTCCACCACGCCTTCTCCTTCCGCGTTAATCATCGCTCGAGAATCTCTAGCCACCCTACCTTCCAAACCAGTTCCCACAATAGGGGCCTGAGGTCGAAGAAGGGGTACTGCTTGGCGCTGCATGTTCGAGCCCATCAAGGCGCGGTTCGCATCATCGTGCTCCAAGAAAGGAATGAGGGAAGCGGCAATACCCACAATTTGATTGGGGGCAACGTCCATGTATTCAATCGCTTTCGGGTCCACCGTCGGGAAGTCTCCCATCAAACGAGCCTTCACTTGATTGGTTTTGAAATTCCCCTTCAAATCCACATCAGAACTTGCTTGGGCAATTGTGCGATTATCCTCATCTTCTGCGCTAAGGAATGTCGCTGTCCATCCAGAACCGGGTAAGTTACCTTCTCCCTTTTCCAAAGCGACCTTACCACCGTTTACTTTCCAATAGGGGGTCTCAATAAAACCCATGTTATTAATCTTGGCATGGGTACACAAGGAAGAAATCAAACCAATATTAGGACCTTCCGGGGTCTCAATGGTACAAAGTCGTCCGTAGTGCGTATAGTGAACGTCCCTCACTTCAAACCCGGCACGCTCACGCGACAAACCACCGGGCCCCAAGGCTGATAAACGGCGCTTGTGCGTAATTTCTGCCAAAGGATTCGTTTGGTCCATGAATTGACTCAACTGATTGGTCCCAAAAAAGGAGTTAATCACAGAACTCAGTGTTCTTGCATTGATCAAGTCTGTTGGCGCAAAAACTTCGTTATCACGAATATTCATCCTTTCACGAATCGTTCTGGCCATCCTTGCCAAACCGACTCCAAACTGTGCAAACAACTGCTCTCCTACAGTACGTACACGACGATTGCTCAAGTGGTCAATATCATCCACATCCGCTTTGGAATTGGAGAGTTGGATGAGGTATTTGACAATCGCCACAATATCATCCCGAGTAAGAACTCGAACATCGGTCGAGGTCTGCATACCCAATTTACGATTGATGCGATAACGACCAACCTCACCCAAATCATAACGCTTATCCGAAAAGAATAACTTTTCGATAATCTGCCTGGCTGACTCATCATCCGGCGGATCTGCGTTCCTCAATTGTCGATAAATATGATCCAAGGCCTCCTTCTCGGAATTAGAGGTGTCTTTATTCAACGTATTGAAAATGATGGAGTAATCCCCTGCAATTACATCTTCTTTGTGGAAAATTACAGACTTAACTCCCGAATCAACGATAATATCAATCATCCAATCCTCCATAACCACATCCCTCTCAATCAGAATTTCATTTCTGGAGATATTAGATACTTCACCGGTTGATTCATCCACAAAATCTTCAACCCAGCTTTTGAGTACCCTGGCGGCAAATCTCCGTCCCACAGCCTTTTTCAAGGCAGCCTTACTAACCTTAACCTCGTCAGCCAAGTCAAAAATATTCAAGATATCTTTGTCTGCGTTGAAGCCTATAGCTCTCAACAAGGTGGTGACTGGAAATTTCTTTTTCCGGTCAATGTAGGCATACATAACATTGTTCACGTCGGTCGCGAACTCAATCCAAGAGCCCTTGAACGGAATAATTCGAGCAGAGTACAATTTGGAACCGTTGCTATGCAAAGTCTGGCCAAAGAAAACGCCGGGGGAACGATGAAGTTGTGATACGATAACCCTTTCAGAGCCATTGATCACAAAGGTTCCCTTGGGAGTCATGTAAGGAATTAGTCCCAAGTAAACTTCTTGCTCAATGGTCTCAAAATCCTCGTGATCCTTATCGTTGCAGGATAAACGAACCTTGGCCTTCAAAGGCACATTGTAGGTCAACCCTCTTTCGATACATTCTTCGATGCTATAACGGGGTGGATCCACGAAGTAGTCCAGAAACTCAAGAACGAAATTGTTCCTCGTGTCCGATATCGGAAAGTTTTCAGCAAACACCCTGTAGAGACCATCGTACTTACGGTTCTCAGGCAGTGTTTCCAACTGAAAAAAATCCTTAAAGGATTTCAGCTGTATATCAAGAAAATCAGGGTAATCTAAAGGATTTAGAACCGACGAAAAGGTAATACGTCCTTCGGGGGTGGTTTTGGTGGTCAAGGGAATGGGGTTTAAGAAATATACCTGAACAAAACACAAACGGCTGTGAGAGCGAAAACCTAGTTTTCGTCCTCACAGCCCACAATGCAAAGGGAAGTTTACTTAACCTCCACCTGAGCACCGGCCTCTTCCAATTTGGATTTGAGGGCGTCAGCTTCGTCCTTCGGACATTTTTCCTTAACCGTCTTGGGTGCACCGTCAACCAATTCTTTGGCTTCTTTGAGACCGAGACCAGTCAAATCCTTGACTAATTTCACAACGGCAAGTTTGTTGGCACCTGCATCCTTAAGGATAACATCAAACTCAGTTTGAGCAGCAGCAGCAGCAGGAGCTTCGCCACCACCAGCAGCAGGACCAGCAACAGCAACAGCAGCGGCTGCTGGTTCAATGCCGTACTCGTCTTTAAGAATTTTGGCCAATTCGTTTACCTCTTTGACCGTGAGGTTGACCAGTTGTTCAGCGAAAGCTTTGAGATCTGCCATGATATGGGGTTTTTAGGGTTTTAATTAATTTGTGTTGTTGTATAAAAAGAAATGGAAGCTATGAGAATTAGAAATTTGATTTTATGCAGCTCGGGATTCCAAGGTTTTGACAAGTCCAGCAATGGTGGATCCGCCGGATTGCAAAGCTGAGATTACATTACGGGCAGGAGACTGCAAGAGGCCTACCAACTCACCAATCAATTCACTCTTGGACTTGATGCTGGTGAGCGCATCCAATTGGTTATCCCCAATGTAAATAGCGGAATCAATGTAAGCGGCTTTCAACAAAGGCTTTGGCGACTCTTTACGAAACTCTTGGAGCATTCGTGCAGCCGTATTTCCTTGCTCAGCAATCAAGATCGAAGTTGAACCTTTGAGGGAAGGAAACAACTCCTCGTAACCGGTCCCAACCTGCTCCATCGCTTTGCGAAGGAGGGTGTTTTTCACTACCTGAAACTCCACTCCACGCTGGAAGCACAAACGCCTGAATTTGTTGATAGTTTCAACATTGAGGGACGAAGAATCTGTCAAATAAAAGAAGGGGCTGGAGGCAATTTTCGCGGCTAAGCCGTCAATGGCTTCGCGTTTTTCATCTCTGGTCATAACTTATGGAGTAACGTGAATAAGGGTTTGAGGAACGCCGAAAAGAAGATTACGTGCCTGCAATGGATTTAGGTTCAATACAAATACCGGGGCTCATGGTCGAAGACAAATAGATACTCTTGATATAAGTTCCTTTGGCAGCCGATGGCTTAAGTCGAACGATGGTTTGAATAAGCTCGGTGGCATTTTCTTCCAATTGTTTAGGAGAAAAGGAAACCCGCCCAATACCGGCATGTACGATTCCAAACTTGTCAACTTTGAAATCAATTTTACCGGCTTTGACCTCATTAACCGCCTTGCCGACCTCGTCAGTCACCGTTCCGGTCTTGGGGTTAGGCATCAAGCCCCTGGGCCCAAGGACACGTCCTAGACGACCAACCTTGGCCATGATTCCAGGCTGGGTAATAATGACGTCAACATCGGTCCAACCACCTTCAATTTTCTGAATAAACTCATCCAGACCAACATAGTCAGCACCGGCTGCTTTAGCCTCTGCCTCTTTGTCGGGGTTGCAGAGAACCAGAACTCTAGCAACCTTACCCGTACCGTGGGGTAGAGTTACAATGCCACGGACCATTTGGTTGGCTTTTCGAGGATCCACGCCTAATCGGACATTGACATCCACAGAGGCATCAAATTTGGTGAAGGTAATTTGCTTGACCAATTCACTGGCCTCACTTAGCCTATACGCCTTGTTGGCATCAACTTGAGCTTGGGCTTTTTTCTGGTTTTTGGTTTGAGCAGACACGGAATACGTATTTAGAGATTAGATCAAATTTTAGGCTACGCTGGCTTCGGCTTCCCATGGGGCTTTGCCGGTGATGGTTAAACCCAAACTGCGCGCAGTCCCGGCTACCATTTTCATAGCCGACTCAATTTTAAAAGCGTTCATATCTTGAATTTTGTCTTCAGCAATGGTTTTGACTTGTTCCCAAGTCACCTGACCCACCTTTTTGCGGTTTGGTTCTGCGGAACCTTTGGCAACCTTGGAGGCCTCAATCAATTGAACGGCAACCGGGGGAGCTTTGACAATAAAATCAAAAGATTTATCGGCATAAACACTTATGACTACCGGCAGAACTTTACCTGCTTTGTCTTGGGTTCTGGCATTGAATTGCTTACAGAACTCCATGATATTAACCCCTTTGGAACCCAATGCAGGTCCAACGGGTGGAGCGGGATTGGCAGCACCGCCCTTGATTTGCAGTTTAATAAAAGCTGAAACTTCCTTAGCCATAACGATTTACTTCAATGAGGTGAGGGATGTACTGATGTTTTATGAAATTTTCTCAACTTGCATGAAATTGAGTTCTATTGGAGTTCTGCGGCCAAAGATTTTGACCATAACCTTAAGCTTCTTTTTCTCTTCGTTAATTTCCTCGATAACCCCCACAAACTCATTGAAAGGACCATCCATAACCTTCACGGATTCACCCATGCGGTAGGGATTCACCATGCTTTCTGCTTGGTCAGCCACCTGATCGGCTTTACCCAACATTCGGTTAATTTCCGATTCCCTCATGGGCGTTGGATTATCTCCACCGAGAAACCCAATCACATTGGGGGTTTGGGTTATCGCCGCAGCAAGATCTGCGTTAAGCTTGGCTTCCAATAAGATGTATCCGGGCAAAATATTCCGCTCTTTGATAACCTTCTTTCCGTCCTTGAGCTGTAAGACCTTCTCCAATGGAATAAGAATCTGGGATACAAGGTCGGTCATGCCTACGTAGGCAATCTCGGATTCCATGCATTCCTTGGCCTTGCGTTCTTTGCCGCTAATGGCGCGAACTACATACCATTTCGATTCCATTGGGATTGTCTTATTGATTAAATTGAAGGAGAACTGCGGATAATCCTATTGAAAAAGATGATAAAAACCACTCAAAAGCGAGGAGAACCCAACATCCATCAGATATATCAAAAGGGAAAACAACAAAGAAGCGACAATAACCACTATTAGGGAGTCTTGCAATTGTTCCCAAGTTGGCCAACTGGTCTTTTGGAGCAGTTCCTCCCTTGATTCTTTGATGTAGGCGATGAATTTGTTCATGCTTGGAAATGAAAGGTTATGATTGCAGGCGATTCAGATCGGCACGGGTGGAGAGACTCGAACTCCCAGCCTATGGTTTTGGAGACCATCGCTCTGCCAATTGAGCTACACCCGTATAGACAGCGAAATCTCCACTGGGAAACAGGGAGATTTCGCCGCTTACGGCCCTTGGTTTAGGCAATGATTTCGGTGACCTGGCCAGCACCTACGGTACGGCCGCCTTCACGGATCGCGAAACGAAGACCTTTCTCCATCGCAATAGGAGAAATCAACTTCACGACCACAGAAATGTTATCACCGGGCATAACCATTTCGGTTCCGGCAGGAAGAGCAATCTCCCCGGTAACGTCAGTAGTACGGAAATAGAACTGTGGGCGATACTTGTTGAAGAATGGGGTGTGACGGCCACCTTCTTCTTTCGACAAGACGTAAACCTCTGCCTTGAATTCGTGGTGAGGGGTTACTGAACCTGGCTTACAAATAACCATACCGCGACGGATATCGGTTTTCTCGATACCGCGTAGGAGAAGGCCCGTATTATCACCGGCTTCACCACGGTCCAAAATTTTGCGGAACATCTCCACACCAGTCACGGTGGACTTAAGGTTTTCGGCACCCATACCGATGATATCGACTGGATCACCAGAATTGATGACACCGCGCTCGATACGACCGGTGGCTACGGTACCACGACCCGTGATCGAGAATACATCTTCGACCGGCATCAAGAAAGGAAGCTCGGTCATACGAGGTGGGGTCTGGATATAAGAATCCACTTTGTCCATCAACTCGATGACGGTTTGAACCCACTTTGGCTCACCATTGAGGGCGCCCAATGCAGAACCTTGAATGACAGGAATATCATCTCCTGGGAATTCGTAGAAGCTCAGGAGCTCACGGATTTCCATTTCAACAAGTTCGAGAAGTTCAGGGTCGTCAACCATATCCACTTTGTTCATGAATACAACAAGGGCTGGTACACCAACCTGACGGGCGAGGAGGATGTGCTCACGGGTTTGGGGCATTGGACCATCTGTTGCTGCGACAACGATAATTGCACCATCCATTTGGGCAGCACCCGTAACCATGTTCTTCACGTAGTCGGCGTGACCAGGACAGTCAACGTGAGCATAGTGACGATTGGCCGTGGAGTATTCAACGTGAGCCGTGTTGATGGTGATACCGCGCTCTTTCTCTTCTGGAGCAGAGTCAATGGAGTCGAAAGAACGGGCTTCTGACAAACCAGCTTCAGCCAAAACTTTGGTGATAGCGGCAGTCAATGTGGTTTTACCGTGGTCAACGTGGCCAATGGTGCCGATGTTAACGTGGGGTTTGGAGCGGTCAAATTTTTCCTTTGCCATGATTGTAGATTTTGTTTGGTTGGGCTTGTTAAAAGGTGATGATTGATTAGGAATTGAATAAAAACATGAATAGCGGACACCAGCGAATGAGCAAAAAGCAGAACAGGAATTGAGCCGTTGATGAGAATTGAACTCACGACCTCTTCCTTACCAAGGAAGTGCTCTACCCCTGAGCTACAACGGCAGGTGAATGTCTCGCTGCTGGCGTGGATGGAGCGGATTCCGAGGGAAGCGTGAATCCGAACAGAGCACCCCTGAGCAGGAAATCCTAGGATTCCTGATTCTGGAGCGGGAGACGAGGTTCGAACCCGCGACCTACAGCTTGGAAGGCTGTCGCTCTACCAACTGAGCTACTCCCGCATGGTGAAGCAATTTTGGGCCTGCCACGGGTGGGGAGAGGAGGATTCGAACCTCCGAAGGTTTCCCAACCGAGTTACAGTCGGTCCCATTTGGCCACTCTGGTATCTCCCCCAGTCCGAGCCCCCTGCCGGATTCGAACCAGCGACCTACTGATTACAAATCAGTTGCTCTACCAGCTGAGCTAAGGAGGCACAGCAAGCTGTTAAGAACGACCCTCTGCCTCGGTTTGACCCGAAAAAATCCCGCCAGAGGACAGGGTTTGACAAAAGGAATGCAAAGATACTGAAAAACTTCTCAAAAAGCGCTAGATTCAAAAAAAATAAGCGCCTTTTCGCGCCAAATCGCGGCAGTACCTCTAGCCTTTGGGGTGGGTCTTGCGATGGATTTCTTTGAGCTTTTCGATGGACTGATGAGTGTAGATCTGCGTTGCCGCCAAATTTGCGTGACCCAACAGGGTTTTGACAGCATTCAGGTCGGCCCCATTGTCCAGCAAATGGGTAGCAAAGCTATGACGAAGGACATGCGGACTGCGCTGATCCTGGGTACTCACCCTGCTCAAAGCCTTTCGAACGATATCACCCACCAGTTTTGGGTACAGGGTCTCCCCCTTATTGGTGACAAAAAGGCTTTGACTCGCGTTCAGGGGACCACATTGCTCCCAAGCGCTGCGGTAATGGCTCAAAATCTCCATTAATTCCCTGGTCAAGGGCAAAATCCTGACTTTAGATCTTTTGCCGGTGACCTTGATCTGTGCATTCGACCGGTCCCAGTCTTCCCATTTCAGTTGAATAAGTTCTGCTCTACGCAGACCGCAACCGTACAACAATTCCACCACACAACGATCCCTCAATTCGATGAAATCCTCAGGTAAAACTTCCCCCAAGAGCCGCTCCATAGAGCCCACGCTGACCGATCGAGGTAAATTTTTGGGTGTTTTGGGTCTTTGTAGAGCCCTGCACGGATCCGGACCAGGGTGCAAACCCTCGCGAATCATGAATTTAAAATAAGTTTTGAGCGTAGAAATCTTTCGATTGATGGACCTTGCTTGCAATCCCTTCTCCATGAGCGATATCAACCAGGAACGAAGGTGCAGGGTTTTGGGAAATTCGGAGTCCCCAAGGCCCCAATCTGCCTTTAAGTACCCGTTGACTTGGTCCAAATCCAAGGTATACGCCGCAAGGGTGTGGGCCGAAACCCTCTTTTCGATGCGCAAATAGTGCATGAAATTGCGGTAATCCATGGTTACCGCAAAATTAAGTATTGGATCGGGCCTTAGACGACGTCAGTCTGCAGGAGTTGCTGGCGGTAAACCGCGCGCAACCGCTGTTGACGCGACCTGATCGATGGCTTTTCGAAAGCCTGACGAGCACGCAATTCCTTAAGAACCCCTGTTTTCTCGAATTTCTTCTTGAAACGCTTGAGGGCCTTGTCCACGGCTTCGTTGTCTTTGAGGTCGATTTTGAGCATGCTTAAAGAATAAGGAGGGCAAAGGTAATCAAGATTCTTTGAACAATTGCCTTGCGATGACCAATTTTTGAATTTCACTGGTCCCCTCCCCAATGGTGCAGAGCTTGGAGTCACGGTAGTACTTTTCTACTGGGAAATCTTTGGTGTAACCGTATCCGCCAAAGATTTGAACGGCCTCGGTAGATGCCCGCACCGCAACCTCTGATGCATAGTATTTGGCCATTGCAGAGACTTTGGTTACCGGTTTACCGGCATTCTTGAGCGCGGCGGCTTCCATCGTCAAGAGTTGTGCGGCTTCTATTTCGGTAGCCATATCCGCCAACTTGAAGGCAATCCCCTGGAATTCAGCAATGGGCTTCCCGAATTGTTGGCGCTCTCCTGCATACTGCACAGCTGCCTCCAAGGCCCCTTTGGCTATGCCCAGGGACAATGCGGCAATACTGATGCGACCTCCGTCTAGGATTTTCATGGCCTGCACAAATCCATCCCCGACTTTACCCAAAAGGTTCTCCTTGGGAATCTTGCAGTCTTTGAAAATCATTTCCGTCGTCTCGGAACAGCGCATGCCCAATTTATTTTCTTTGCGTCCTTGGAGCCAACCTTCGGTACCTCGCTCCACAACCAAGGCAGAAATGCCATGGGAATCCAAAAGCTCCCCTGTTCTCACCATGACTACCGCAATTTCCGCTGAATTCCCGTGGGTTATCCAACATTTGGCGCCATTCAAAAGCCAATGATCGCCCTTATCCACCGCGGTCGTCAACATCCGCATCGCATCCGATCCGGTATTGGGCTCGGTCAAACCCCAAGCTCCGATCCACTCGCCTGATGCCAAACTGGGCAACCAGCGACGCTTCTGTTCTTCGTTCCCAAAAGCCATGATGTGTCCTGTGCACAGGGAGTTATGAGCCGCCATGGAAAGCCCTATGGATGGATCCGCCTTGGACAATTCCACAATGGCCTCCACATATTCCTCGTAGCCCAAACCAGTTCCCCCATAGGCTTCGGGAACCAAAACACCCATCAAGCCCAATTGCCCCATTTCTTTGAACAAATCGCGCGGGAATTCTTGGCTCTCATCCCATTCCATGGAGAAGGGCTTGATGCGACGCGCGGCAAATTCCTTCACGGAGGAGCCAATCATTCTGGTGCTTTCTGAGGTATTAAAATCCATGTTCCAAAACTACGCCCAAAGCAAGAAGCCACCAACGGTAAAGAATTTCTTTAATTAGGGCTTCAGGTAAGGCAAGACCTTCAGCCAATGGGATGAATCTGTACCTAAAATTTGAAAGAGATCGTTCGTCGAACGATAAGGTCCATGCTGGCGACGATAGGCCACCATACGCTTTGCAAGCGACCAACCCACGTAAGGGTGATCAGACAACACCTCCACATCCGCTTTGTTGATGCTAATTTGCTGAATCAACGAGCTTTCCAAGGTGACATACCTCTGCACAACTTCAAACGTGATGCTATCCATCCCGTAAACTTCCAGCAATTGATGAGTACGAACAAAACCACCCAACCTGTTTCGGTAGGTCCATATTCTTCGTGCCAAGGAAGACCCTACCCCTCGTAATCGCATTAATTCATTTGTGTCTGCCTTGTTCAAATCTATATGTTCCCCGGGCCTAAGTTTGGACAAAAACGCTTTGCCTTCTTGGGCGTTTTTCCTGTCCAGCCTTTCTTCATCCTGCACCTCCTGAATCAACCCCAAGAGATAGGGATCCTTAACCTCTACCGACCCTTCATTGGGCATTGACCATTCCCGGAACGCGGGAACCGCCCAAGTCATTAGGGACAAGAATCCCAAACCCAAGGCCTCTTGCTTACCGATTCGGGCAATGGAATAAACCCAACACGCTCTCATCGATATCAAGCAACATCCCCATCCGAATCATTGGTTGAATTCTTCGTGGATTCAGGCGGACTGTTCAACACCTTCCACAAAAAATATCCGGTGAAAGCCGTAACAATTCCTTGAGATAACAGTAAGGTAATCAAAGCAATGTTGGTCATAGTTCTCAGTTTGAAGGAATTACGGGATTTGAATTTAAATTCTTGCTTTACGGCGGCGGTAAGCCACATAAACAGCGTAGGCGATTCCGGCATAGAGTGCGAGTAAGAGAATCCTGGCTCCCTGAACGTAATGGTTGTCTGGGTTCTGAATTTTGGAGATAATATCCGGCAAGGATCCCAGAAAGACCGCGAGCAAAATAAGCGGGGTGACGTATTGAATAATGAAGCGGTACACCGTTGGGATCTTCATATCGGCCCCTTCGTTAATTTCTTTCCAGCCTTTGTCCATTCCAAAGACCCAGGCAAACAAAATGACTTCGAGCAAGGCAAAGAGCACCAAACTTACCGTACCCGCCCAATAATCGTATTCGTCAAAAACCCCTTCGTTGAAGAAGAAAACAGTGGGCGCACCCAGAACCAAAACAATTAACCCAAAAGTCCACGCGGAGGGACCACGCTTCCACCCAAATTCATCCCTCAAAAATGCCATGACCGGGGTCCCCATGGCCAACGATGAGGTAATTCCTGCAAAAAACAAAAGGCCAAACCAGCATATCCCCGCAACTGCCCCCATCATAGGGCCCCATTGGGTAAACAAATACGGCAAGGTTTTGAACCCTAGTCCCAAACCGCCACTTTTGGTTAACTCTACCACCTGGTCCACCCCTAAATAACCAATCGCAATTGGAATGAGAATAGAGCTGCCCAAGACAACCTCCACAAACTCATTCATCCAACCTGCGGACATGGCGTTCAATGCAATATCTTGTTTACTGCGGACATAGGCCGCATAACATTGTATGGAGCCCATGCCTACGCTCAACGTAAAAAAGATTTGTCCTGCGGCAGCTAACCAAACTTTGGTATTCCAAATAGAGTCAAAATTAGGAGTCCACAAAAAATTCAAACCAACCGTTCCATCCAACAAGGCCCCAAATTCACCTGCTTTGAGGGTGATGCCTTTGTAAGCCAAAAACAAACCGAACAGCAGGAGCAATGGCATTCCAACTTTGGCTGCTCTCTCCACACCGCCGGACAGTCCTTTGGAAAGAATATAGGTATTCAAGAATAGGCAAAGCACCCAAAAATATATAGCTGTATGATTTTGATTCATAGTGATGTAGGAAGCAAAATAATTTGCAACCCCATCCTGTCCCATTCCGTCAAATCCACCTTGAATAAACATCCATACATAATTCAACGTCCAACTTTCCAGGTAGCAATAATAGGCTGCCACGGCAATGTTGGTGAATATCCCAAAGACACCTACATATTTCCACAGAGCCCGCTTCGGGTCCAACTCATGCAAGATGAAAGGGGTTGAATGGTTGCCTTTCTTTCCTCCAAAACGTCCTGTTGCCCACTCGACCCACAACAAGGGAATTCCCATCAACAGGAAGCACACCAAATAGGGGATGATAAAGGCCCCTCCACCGTTCTGAATAGCCTGTACAGGGAAGCGAAGAAAGTTCCCGAGACCAACCGCATTCCCCGCCATAGCGAGAATTAAACCCAATCTGGACCCCCATGACTCATGATTGCTGCTCATAATTAATAATTAAGTGGAAATTGGTTCATTATTCTTGGATTGGGTTACAAATTGCTCCAAAATCATGGCGATACCCTCTTCCAAGGTATGGGGAGAATAATCCAAATCTCGCCTGGCTTTGTCAATGAGGAAGCCACTCAAAAGTGGTCGGGCCGCTGGCTGTCCCAAGGCCGTCGTGGTGGTGGGTTCTATTAATTCCTCGTTTAACTGAAAGTATCTGGCAATGCGCCTTGCCATTTCCAGCACCGACATGTACTCTCCCCCGCTAATATTGTAAATCCCTGTGGCTTTGCGCAAGGCTACTTGGCAGCAACCCTCCGCCAAATCTTCTGCCAAGGTGGGTGTTCTAAATTGATCCGACACGATACGAATTACGCAGCCTTCTTCCAAAGACTTTTTGACCCATAACACAATATTGGAACGACTCATGTCTGCGGCCAAACCATAGACCAGCACCGTACGTACGATGGACCAAGGGCCCGCATATTGCCTTATTATTTGTTCAGCATCGGTCTTGGATTGCCCATAAATACTCAGGGGGTTGGGTTCATCCTCTTCCTGATAGGGGCCGCTTTGCCCGTCAAAAACGAAATCGGTCGACAAATGAACCAAATGGGTCCCCCAGGTCTCACAGGCCTCGGCCACAAAACGCACCGCATCCACGTTGTTCAAACGGCATGCGTTCGGATCTTTCTCGCAATCGTCAACCTGGGTCATGGCCGCCGTATGGATTACGCAATTGGGTCTAAATTCTGCCATAAAATCCCTGACTGCCTCTCGATTGGTGACATCGAGAGACCTGTAGGTATAAAACCCTTGTACCATGTTAAGCCGCTGCTCTCCTCGACCCGTTGCCATAATTTGGAGGTCTGACTCTTGACCCAAGCGGAGGAGCAACTTTTGCCCCAACAAGCCATTAGCCCCTGTAACCAGTACTTTCATCCCTGTCTATCTGAATTGCTAGCGCAAAATAGCCATAAGGAAGCTAATATCCGCTGTTAAACGTTTAGACCGGCTAGCCAGGTCTCTGGCCTTGCGTCGTTCCTGCATAGGTGTATATTTGCAACCCGGTTTAGTACCGGGGGCCTCAAGGAGGTCATCGGGGTGTAGCGCAGTCCGGTTAGCGTACACGTCTGGGGGGCGTGTGGTCGGAGGTTCGAATCCTCTCACCCCGACATTTAGAAGGGCTATGTAATTGAATATCAGTTACATATGCTTTTCTAAATATGTCAGGTCCCCATATAGGTCCCCAAACTTTTTGTAGATTGTACTATATTTGAGGTGGTATGAAGTACTTCCTTAAGGTAAAACCGACTCCGAATGAAGATGGAGAATGTCCCCTATACCTCAGGTTAAGGAAAACCCAACTGAATGGTGGGACCGAAGAATCATCTATCGTCACAGGGGTATGGGTTAACCCCAAATTCCTCCAAAATGGGGTATTAAGTACCAGAACCCCCAATAAGAACCAAATTCAGAGTAGAATCAGAGTCATAACGAACGATTTAGACCGGATTGTTCTTGAACTGAAAGAAACGGGGTTAGAACCCTTACCCTCATTGGTTAAAAAGAGGTATTTGGATTCACTCCGTTCAAAAGAAGAAATCACTCCGAAAATCATTACCTTTTGGAAAGGATTTGAAGAGTTCCTTGAATCAAAACTCACTAAATCCCGTGGTTACTACAAAACAATTATAACCCTTCAAAACCTCCTTGAAAGTTTTGAAAAAGAGAAAAGGATGAAAATCTCTTTTGATTACATCGTAGGAAGTTCAGTTCAGTTTCAAAACGAATTTCAAAAGTTCCTTTGGGTCAAGAGAGGGTTATCCAATGGTTATATCAATAAGATTTTGGACAATCTATCCCAATATCTCCATTACAGTGTTCAGGTCGGTTACATTACCAAAAAACCTAAGTTCAGTAAAAACGATATCGTTGAGAGGGATGAGAAAATCTATCTCAACCAATCTGAGGTACTGAAATTATTCAAATCCAACAAATGGAATTATGAACCGCAAAAAGATTATAGTTCTAATCCTCATATTATTTCAGTTCGTCAAAAATTAGAAGGAACGAAGAAAGATAGTTTTGGGGGTGAACTAATCGTAACCAATTGGGAGTTAGTCAAAGATGTTTTTCTATTCATGTGTTCAATCGGATGTAGATACAGTGATATCCCCTATTTCAAAGTTCATCATTTCAGTTTTGAAGGTTCCGATTCATTCTTTACTTGGATTCAGCAAAAAACGGATAAAAGGGTAAGTGTTCCAGCAAATGATGTTTCAAGTTTCATTTTTCAAAAGTATTCAAAAGGGAAATCTCTTTCTCAAAATTTATTTCCCCCTCAAAGTAATCAGAAATTCAATAAAGGGTTGAAACTCCTACTGAAAGATTTAAATTTTAATCGTATAGTCACTTATCCCAAAAAAATAGGTTCCAAAGTTGTGAACGATGAGGATAGATTTCTATGGGAATTGATATCCTCCCATTCAGGGAGAAGAAGTTACATCAAGAATATGATTGATTTGGGAAATATGGACTACAAAACCATTATGAAACTATCAGGTCACAAAACGATGAGTGAATTTGAAAAATATATCTCTGTCACCAAAGAAGATTTAAAAAAAGGCAAGAAACTGTACAAAATGGATAATGGAAACCAACAATCAGACATTGATGAGTTGGTTCAACTCTTCGTTGGATTAGACGATGAAAAGAAAAAACTCGCACTTCAAGTCGTTCGAAGTATCCAATAACACCCACCCCCCACAAAGTATTGAAATGAACGATATCCTCACCCAACTAAATCAAATGGATGAGGATAAGAAGAAGTTGTTCGTTGATTTATTGAAGAATTTCAATAAATAACCCACTTTTTACCTCATTTAAAGGGTGTTTGGAGATTCAAACCTATCGGGTTAACTTTGAATAATGGAGTCCAGATACCATCAAAAACGGGGTATATCCGAAAAACCATAGGAGTAGGGAACAAACTAAATAAAAATGAAAAATGTAATTCTACTGTTGCTTGTCTTTACTTTTACAATAGTAAATGGTTGTAAAGAAAAAGAACAAAGTGGTTATAATTGCAACAACGGGAACTGTACGCCAGTTTTTGAAAATCCACAATATTTAACTCTTTCAGATTGCCATAATGCTTGTGCTAATAAAGGTGAAGTAGCCATTACTGCCTCGTGGAATACATGGTATGTAAATTGCCAACAAGCATATACAGTAGTAATCGGACTTGGTTATTCTTCAACTGACGTAGCTAATGAAACTTATTTTGCACAATCAGGAAGTACTCTATATTCACCTTCCAATTACACTGTTAGTAATCTTGCCCCCGGCACATATTATTATAAAGCAAAAAAAACATACAGATCCAATTATTGTGCACCAAGTAATGGCCCACCACCACCAGTTGTTACAAAAACTGGTGCATTTACAATCACTGCGTTACGATTAACCAATGTAGATGTAGGTAGTTTAGATTAAGAAAGTATTAAAAACCTTTAAAAGAAACAATGCAATCAAAATTCTGACAAAAATTTTGAAAGTCATAAATCAACATAAAAAAAATTTGGTCTTGAATGGAATTCAAACATCCATTTTTTCAGTTTGAATTAAGTTTATTTCACCCCTCCACCATCCCCTTAACCTTCTGAATTGTAGAGGGTGAACATCGGAGGATTTTGGAGATTTCGTTGTGGGTATACCCCTTTTTGAGGTATTCGATGATTTTTTGGGATTTCTCTTTCTGAAGAAATTGGGTGGTATCCATTTTAGAACCGATTTTCCTTCCCCCATACAATCCTCTTTCTTTTCGGATTCGTATCCCCTCCATCTGTCTCTCCCTTATCAGATTTCGTTCAAAATCACTCATCGTTGATAGGATACCCATCATCAATTGAGAGAATTTATCTATTTTACCTTCATCCGTTAGGTTACGAAGGGATGGATTTCTACAAACAATGGTGATACCCTTTTGGGTTAATTCACTCCATACCCCCAAAACATCCATCATATTTCTTCCTAACCTATCAATGGAGTGGATTTCCAACAGTTCCAACTGATGGGTATCAATCAGTTCTTTTAACCCCTTCCCCTTCGGTCTCTCCCACAATGGGATACTCCCACTACATTTATCGGAGAGGATGTAATCAAATCCTTTGAGGTTTTGGAGTTGTCGTTCATCGTTTTGTTCAGAGGTGGAAACTCGTGAATAGAATACCTTCATTTTTACTACAGTTTAAGGGTGGTCGTGTCTGAACCCTAATATAGTAAAGAAAACCCCTCAAAACAAGCCATGTTATGACATTATATATAGGAATGGTATTACTCCTTAAGGTATACCCTAAATGGGAGGGGAGTATTTGAGTAACTGATAAAATTGACACCCCTATGAGTTTGAGGGTGAATCCACATCTGATGAAAACTAACTGTGAGATTCCATCAAAATGCTACCCCACCATCTTTCCCAGTAATCTATTCAACCCATCCAACTCTGAATTATTCTTTTTCAAAACGGAGAAGTAAAGTTTGAATCCTTTCACTAACCTCCTCCACAAAT
>VHBD01000002.1 GCA_016872125.1 Sphingomonadales bacterium | reverse complement strand
CAAAGGGTATGGCCCGCTTTGGGCCCTCCTTGAAACCTGGCGATCCAATGGTAGGAAGGCGCCAAAACGTCCACGGCTTTGCCCTTACCCTCGTCGCCCCACTGTAATCCTAACAACACATCTGCTTTCATCATTTTTTGTTAATGGCCAAATTTAAGGGATGGTTCCATTTTCTCTATACGCCCAACCTTCAAAACACCACGGACTTTGCGCAGGCGCAGCATCAAGTCCTGCAGGGCCTTGGTATCATCGAGGTACACCATTATGCGTCCTTCGAACATGCCGTCTTCGGATACCACCGAAATGGAACGCATGTTTAGCTGCATTTCATCAGTGATGACATGGGTTATGCCGCTAATGATGCCCTTGTCATCGGTGCCTTTGAGGAAGATTCCGGTGAGGAAGGCCACCTTAGACCCTTTGTTCCATCGGGTTCTTACCGCAAGCTGATGCGCTGTGGAATGGGTGATCGCGGAATTGACGCAATTCTGCCGGTGAATGACCATCTCCTTCCCAGGTTCGGGAATTCCCACGATTTCATCTCCGGGAATGGGGTTGCAACAAGATGCCAAACGATAACGGAAATCACTTTGTTTGCCGTCCACCCAAACCGGATGGTTAGCGTACTCTGGTTCATCGAAATGGGGGTCCACTGTACGCTGCCTTGGGGACTTGGCGGATTGTTTGGCTTCCGTGCCGGTGAGGCTTGGCAATTCCTTGGATGCGCTTCGTTTGCTTCGGGGTCGGAGGGCACTCTGGACCTGGGTCCAGTCAATTTTGCCCATTTCGGTATCGTAATAGAGATCTTGAGCGTTAAGGTGCCCCAGGTGGTAAACGATTCTTTGCAGGACGTCTTCGTTCACTTCGGTGGTAATGCCTTTGAGTTTTTGAAGGAATTTCACCCGACCGGCTTCGGTAATTTCTCTGCGCTGTTCTTTCAAGGATTGACGAACCCGGTTTTTGGCTTTAGCGGTGCCCAGGAATTGCAGCCAATCTGGGTTGGGCCTTTGGATATTGGAACTGAGGATTTCGACTTGATCACCGTTACGCAGAAAGTAACTCAAAGGAACCAGTTTGTGGTTGACCTTGGCACCAATGCATTTGAGGCCTAATTCCGAGTGGATTTCAAAGGCCATGTCCAATGCGGTAGAACCTGCAGACATTTTGAGCAATTTACCTTTGGGGGTAAAGACAAAAATCTCTTTGGAGTAGAGCTGCAACTTGAATTCGTCCATGAATTCCATGGTATTCGGTTGCGGGGATTCCAGCATTTCGCGGACCTTATTGATCCAAGCGTCAAGGGCAGGATCTCCGTCCTGGTCTTTGTATTTCCAATGAGCCGCTAAACCTTTTTCGGCTACCAGGTTCATGCGTTGGCTACGGATCTGTATTTCGACCCATTTGCCTTCGGGGCCCATGACGGTGGTATGGAGAGATTCGTACCCGTTGATTTTGGGTGTTGAAATCCAATCCCTTAGGCGATTGGGGTTGGGCTGGTATTGGTCTGTGATCAGAGCGTAAACTCTCCAACAATCGGTTTTCTCCAAGGGCAGGGGGCTGTCCAGGATGATTCGGATCGCAAACAAATCATAGACTTCTTCGAAATCAATGCTTTGCTTCTGCATCTTGTTCCATATCGAAGAAATGCTCTTGGGGCGGCCTTTGATTTCCGCTTTGAGGCCGGCGGATTCGATTTTTTGTTGAAGGGGAACAATGAATTCACGGATATACCGGTCACGACGGACTTTGGTTTCTTGAAGCTTGCGGGCAATATTCCGGTAAATGCCTGGCTCTGTGTATTTGAGAGCAAGATCCTCCAATTCTGATTTAATGTTGTAGAGTCCGAGGCGATGGGCCAACGGCGCAAAGAGGTAAGAGGTTTCGTGGGCAATTTTGAGTTGCTTATCCTGGGGCATATTGTCCAGGGTTCTCATGTTGTGGAGGCGATCGGCCAGCTTGATGAGGATAACCCGGATATCATCCGCCAGGGTGAGTAACATTTTGCGAAAATTCTCCAGTTGTTGGCTGGAATCACTGGACTTGTTGTAAAGCCCCGAAATCTTGGTAAGGCCCTCGATTATTCTAGCAACGATATTGCCGAATTCATTTTCGATTTCGGCCAGGGTCAGCTCGGTGTCCTCGACGGTATCGTGGAGCAGGGCGGCCAAGACGGCGGTGGTTCCTAACCCAATGTCTTCTGCAGTAATGCGTGCAACCTCAATAGGATGGAAGATGTAAGGCTCCCCGGACTTTCGGCGCATATCCTTGTGGGCGTCCACCGCCAATTCGAAGGCCCGTCGGATCAATTTGCGGTTACCCTTGTCCAGGAAGGGTCGGCATGTCTTGAGCAAAGAACGGTACCTTTTGGAAATTTCTCTGACCTCTTCTTCAGCCGAAAGGCTCCAGGCAACTAGGGAAGGAGGGTTATTTTCCACATTACAAAAATACAATGCGGCCGCTCCGCTATCTATCTTTAAGCCTCCAGGGAAATGCCTCCAAACCTTTCCTTTTGCTCTTTGTTTATGCGGATGTGGCGAAATTGGTAGACGTGCCAGACTTAGGATCTGGTGCCGCAAGGCGTGTGGGTTCGAGTCCCTCCATCCGCACCAGGCTTCGTTGGAAACCTTTAAAGGCTCTCCAACAAAGTTCCCCGCATTTTGTGTTTCATCCTCATTAACCAGTTTAAATCCATATTTTGAACGTTTCACAGGAATTTCTGTCTCCTTTGGAGGTCCGTTTGACCTTGACCCTAAGCCCGGAGGATTACCGCCCACGCGTCGAAAAAGGCCTCAAAGAGGTTCGCAAAAACATCAAAATGCCTGGTTTCAGACCTGGGATGGTGCCGGACGGATTAATCCGTAAACAGTATGGTTTGTCTGTCTTGCAAGAAGAAATGGGTAAGTTGGTCAACGACCACTTGATGGATTATGCCCGTCAGAACAACATGGATTTTTTTGGGCAACCCCTACCGGTGGCGGGTCACGAGCCCTTCCCCAACGGGTTGGAAGACGGTTTGACCTTTGATTTTCAGTACGATTTGGGATTACGTCCCCAAGTGGAACTGCAGCCTTTCCAACAATCCTTTGATAAGGCAGAACCCCAACCGGGCGCAGCCGAAGTGGATGAGCTTATTGAACAGTGGAGAAGTCGGTATTTTGAGGGGGCATACCCGGAAACAGCCGAGGCAGGTGACCGGATTTTTTTGAGACTTACTCCCGCCGAGGGTCAAGAACTCAGCGGGCAAGGCGCTCGCAAAGGGGTAACCTTGGTTGCATTGGACGAAATTGTTCATGATGCCTTAAAGGCAGACCTTTTGGGCAAAGGCAAAGGCTTCACCGGGACCTTGACCCCGCATGATCTTTACGGTGATCACAGCGAAGCCATCGCCAAAGGCTTCAAGCTCAATCAGGGTGAGCAACTGGACCCACAGACTCGTTTTGACTTTGAGGTGTCTAATATTTTGCGGGAGGGTAAAGCCGATTTGAACGAGGCTTTTTTTGCCAAGGTATTTGGGGACAGCATGGATGAAGCAGAGTTCCGTAGCCGCACCGAAGAATTTATCAAAGCCGGTTGGGATCAGGAGGCTGAACAATTGCTTCGATTCCGTATGATGGAGAAGTTCTTTGACGAATATCCTATGGATCTCCCGGACGCATTTCTTCGCCGTTTGATCAAAGATGACAAACAAGGCCATAATCATCATGATCACCACGACCATGCTGGCCATGACCACGATCATGCAGACCAGGATCATTCAGGTCATGGCCATGACCATGATGCTCCTGGAGATCAATACGAGTCTTTTGCCAAGCAACTAAGGAGGGATTTGGTGATCGATGTTTTGCTCAAAAACCATCGCGTGGAAATTACCAGAGAGGATTTGTTGCAAGAGGCCGAAGAGCGACTCTTTAGGCAATTTTCGTCCTACGGCATCTCGCCAGAACAAATTCCATTGCGCAAATATGCCGAAGATTACTTGCGCAAGGAATCCAACGAATCATCGGTGTACTACAACCTCAAATACCGCAAGGCCGAAGATATTTTGCGCAAGCAAATTCTAACCGTTTCGACAGCTGTGGATTATCCAACCTTCAAAGCGGAATGGGATAGTATTTTTGCTCCTCAGCAGTAGGAAGTTTCATAGCCCAAATATTGAGTATATACAGCCATCGTTCATTTAAATTTTAAACATGAATTTTTCTAAGGAATTTGATTCATTTGCTCGCGGTCATCTGGGGATGCACGCTAAGGCGGTTGAAGGTGGTCTAAGCCGTCAACTTCAGGGCTTTACTCCGTATATCATTGAAGAAAGACCCATGAACATCGCGTCCATGGATGTGTTTTCGCGCTTGATGATGGATCGGATCATTTTTATGGGGGTTGGGGTAACCAACGAAGTTGCTAACATTATTCAGGCACAATTGCTGTTTTTGGATTCGGTGGACTCCTCCAGGGATATTCAAATTTACATCAACAGCCCTGGGGGCTCGGTCTATGCGGGTTTGGGGATTTACGACACCATGCAATTTATTTCAGCCGATGTAGCGACCATCTGTACCGGAATGGCCGCGTCCATGGGAGCAGTTCTGTTGTGCGCCGGTGCTCCTGGCAAAAGAACAGCCCTCAAGCATGCCAGAGTCATGATTCACCAACCCATGAGCGGTATGCAGGGCCAAGTGACTGAAATGGAAATAGCCTTGAAGGAAACCCTTAAGGTTCGGGACGAATTGTATCAAATTTTGGCGGATCATAGCGGTCAGACCTTGGAGAAGATTACCAATGATTCGGATCGTGATTACTGGATGAGCGCTACAGAAGCCAAAGAATACGGAATGATTGACGATGTTCTTGTGAAAAACCCCAAAGCCAAAACCGCTTAATGGCCCACAGTAACCACGCGACCTGCTCTTTTTGCAGCAGGCCGGTTTCGGAAGCCTCCTTCATGGTGGTTGGAACGGATGGACGCATATGTGAGCGCTGTATTCCTGGCGTTTATCGGATGTTTGAAGAAAGAGGCGTTACCCCAAACCCATCGGAATCAAGCAGTCCTTCCACCACAAATTCCAGGAAGCGTCTTCGATCCGAGCAATTCAATCCACGTACTATCAAGGCCTTCCTTGATCAATATGTGGTGGGTCAGGATCACGCCAAGGTAGCCATGTCGGTCGCAGTCTATAATCACTACCGTCGGATAGGCGAAATAGCCGAGGGACCCTCCAAACCAACGAGTAGTAACGACATCGAATTGGAGAAATCCAATATGCTGCTGATTGGTGAAACCGGAACGGGCAAAACCCTCTTGGCAAGAACTTTGGCCCGCCTCCTTGCGGTGCCATTTTGCATCGCTGATGCGACCGCCTTGACCGAGGCAGGCTATGTGGGGGAGGATGTAGAAAGTATTTTGACAAGATTACTCCAAGCTGCTGATTACAAAGTTGAAGCGGCTCAACGGGGTATCGTGTATCTTGATGAGGTTGACAAAATTTCGCGCAAAAGTGATAATCCATCCATCACCAGGGACGTTTCCGGGGAAGGTGTTCAGCAAGCCTTGTTGAAGATGTTGGAAGGAACAATTGTGAATGTGCCCCCACAAGGAGGCCGAAAGCACCCTGACCAAAAGTATATCCCGTTGGATACGCGGAATATCTTGTTTATATGCGGTGGGGCCTTTGATGGTTTGGATCGTATTGTCGCTCGTCGGGTGAATGTTCAATCCATTGGGTTTCGCGCATCGGGGGATCAACAAGCGGACACGGTCAAACATTCGCTCTTGTCGATGGTGACCCCGGTAGATCTCAAGCAGTACGGATTAATTCCTGAATTGTTAGGGAGACTTCCCGTCCTCATGCATTTGGATCCGTTGGATGCTGCTACCATGCAATTGATACTGACCCAGCCTCGAAATGCCTTGCTTAAGCAATACGTGCAACAATTCTCTACCGAGGGTATAGCCTTGGATTTTACAGAGGAGGCCATTCAAGCCGTGGTTCAACATGCGTTGGAACTCAAATTAGGTGCGCGTGGTCTTCGTTCCATCATGGAGGCTGTTTTGGGGAAGGCCATGTTTGAATGGCCGGGTGCGGCAGAACGTCCTGACCACTATACGGTGACCGAAATAGATGTTGATCAAGGCATCGAACGCGCAGGCCTGAATTTGCGCCAAGCATCCTGAACAATTTCACATTTTCAGAGTTCTTCTAAGGTTAGGATTTATTGATCCGATGCCCTTAATTGTGTAGAGCCAATGAGCCAAATTTCTTCTATTGCGGTGGTTTCCACCACGAGCAGAGTCGATTCCACGACCGCCCAGATTGTTGCCCTTTACAGGGAAATGCTTCAGCAGAATCATGGATGCTCCAGCGAGCTCTTGGATTTGAAAGAATTACCTCTTGATTTTTTGAACGCCGTTCTTTATCAAAAAGATCGTAGTTCCCATCCTGACTGGGCCCGTTGGCAGTCCAAGGTCAATGCTGCTGATAAATTTGTTTTTGTAATACCAGAATACAACGGGTCGTTTCCAGGAATCCTCAAGTGCTTTGTTGATGCACTTCAGTTCCCGCTAAGTCTTCGAGGCAAAAAGGCATCCATGATTGGAATTAGCGATGGTACCCAAGGCGCTGCTTTGGCCATGTCGCATTTCGGTGATGTGTTAAACTATGCCGGAGTAACCACCCTGGCCCTGCGGCCTAGGTTTATTGAGATCAACAAACATTGGGATGGTCAACATTTCAGCAATCCCAACTACCAAAATCTCTTCGAAGAGCACGTCAAGCAGACGGTGGGGATGTGAGATCCCTTGAACTATTGAACGATAATTTTGATCGCTTTGGTCCAACGCCCTGCGTGGGCTTCCAAGGTGTAGATTCCGGGGGATAGCTTTTCGGTGGCGATTGTCTGCAAAGCTTGAGCGTCCATAATGCGGTGTTGGTAAACAGCTTGTCCTTGCATCGTGCGGACCGTGATTTCCATAGCGTCTATGCCCACGGTAGCCTCGGAAAATTGACAAAACAAGGGTTCGCTCTGACGCAGCACCGTAGGGTAAATTCGAAAATGCTGATCGATCAAACCGGAGGACGAAAGCCCAAATGGGGTTGTGGTGGTAAATGAACGGCTGGGTGAGGAGGGAGCACAGGTGGATGCGGGGTTAAATGGCCGAACGGTGACGGAGTAATTACCGTTGGAGGCAAGGTCAGGACCTGTATAGAGCAAGCTGGTATCGCTGACCCAACGCTCAAACATTAAGGTGATTCCACGGACAACCCGCACATAATACATGGTTGCATTCGGCGCCGCGGTCCATTTGAAATACACCCAATTTGCTGGAGAAGCAGGAGCACCTGCAGCAGGCTCGATCAAAGAGGTGCTGCTGCGCACCGAATCATAGGCAGGCATTGGTGGTAACAAAAGGTAAGAGCGAGGCCCGTTACCACCGCTGGTCCCGGTGAGGGTGTAACGCATAACATTCATTTGTTCTGCCGAAAATTTGTTCTGGCAATTGTCATTCGAATACGACATGAACAAGGTTGCATCCGGGCGGAAAGCATCCCCGTTAATATCGGTATCTTGGGGGGCGGCACCGTTGCAGGGCCAGCGGTTGCCAATGAAATCTGCAGGGGTATCGCAGAAGCGGTCACCGGCCGTAGCGCAATTGGAATTCAATCTTGGTGCTGGTTCGTTCGTGTTACGGGTGACCCTTTCGGCAAAAACCCCTTGAGGTTGAGGGCTTGTTCCCTCAAAGGGATGGGGCAGGGCGAGGTAATGCCCCATTTCGTGAGCCAATGTGGTGTTACCGGGTTGCGAACAAGGAACGCTCATCATCAAACCACCTTGCCTCAGGGTGGTGCCTGCTCCTGATCCAGGGAAGGTGGCATAGCCGCACAATCCCATGGCGGACAAATCTACAAAGTGTACATTCACCACCCTGGACATGTTGTAGGTGGTCATCTGGGTATTTCCTTGGGTCCAGCCGGTATGGTAATACAGACTACCATCAAAGATGTAATTCGGTAAATCCTTGAGGTAAAACTGTATCCCGGAAGCACGATACTTTTGATTAAGTTCACATAGGGTCGTCAATAGCGCAGGTACCTGCATATAATTGTTACTGCCCGGCGCCCGAACAATATGGGCTTTGAATGGAATGTAAATGCGGGACAGTCCGCCGGAATCTCTGCGCGTGATGCTCATGTCCAGACCGTTACGGTAGGCTTCGCCAATCGCTTCGAGGTAGGAGAGGTGCTCTGGATCAGGAGATGCTGTACCGCAGGTTCCTGGTGACAAAACCTGGGCGTCGGAGGATACGGAGAAAGACCAGCTTAAGCCCAAAACCAGAAGCAGTCTTTGGATAGATTTCTCCAAAATAATTTTAAATGGGTTCATGCTGAGTTGGTTCAATCAGGGCTTGCCGGAATGCCGGTTCAGGTCAATGGCTACGGTTTAAGGAGTATTCGGTAGGCGTATCCTTTGCCGGCTTGGGTGCAGGTTAAAAGATAATGGCCGTAGGGAAGATCCCCCGGTACTTTGACCAAGCGCCCTTCGTCCTCGTTGAAGTCCTGGAAGGTCCAAACGCTGCGTCCCAATGGATCACGCAGGATAAGGAGGATGGGCGTGCCTGCTTGCAGGCCCTCCAAGGTGAGCAGATCTCCTGCGGCCAAAGCTGTTGGGTAAACCAAAGGTTTTGAGGTGTTCAGCGCATCGTTCACGCCCGCAAAGAAATAGGTTGAAGTAGAGAAGCTATCCCTTGGAGAAAACGGCGTGCACAAATTGCCTCCGTTTATCCCTCGGACAATCCAGCTGTATTGCCTCATCCCCCTCAGTCTGTTCCCCAAGGCATGGTAGAAGGTGTCCTCCACAAGGGTGTCAAAAACATTGACATTGAATTGAAAGATTTTGATTTGATAAAGCGAGGCACCGTTGATGGGGGCCCACCGAAAAAGAGCATTGTTAGGAACAACTGTATCGGTGATCTGAGGGAAGAATTTGGCGGGGTAGCTGGTGATGGCCGGGAAATTCGGGTAAGGATTCAAAGTGAGGTATCCCCTGGGCGCATTGGTGCTGTTGACGGTAGCCCGCATGGCGGTCATCTGCTGTTCACTGAATCGGGACATGCAATTGTCGTTGGAATACGACATGTAATACGAAGAGTCCGGTTTCATAACATCACTGTTCAAATCCAGAGCGGTGCGTGATGATGGGCAAGACCAACGGCCCGCGATGAAGTCGGATGGGGTATCGCAGAAGCGATCCCCGGCGGTGAAACAATTGGCCGAAAGCCTAGGAGCAACCTCATTGAAATTCCTAGTGACCCTTTCAGCATCGTTCGGGTCCAAGGGATTGTTGGAGGTCTGATCAAAGGTATGCGGCAGACTCAGGTAGTGTCCCATTTCGTGGGCAAGGGTGGTCCCATTGGGTTGGGAGCATCCGAAAGACATGACGATGGCGCCGTCGTTTTGGAAGCCTCCTGGTCCGCTAAGTGGATAATAAGCAAACCCGCAAAGCCCCATGCCGGATAAATCGGTATAATAGATATTGATGGTTCTAGGGATATTTTCCTGATCAATCATCGTGCTTAAGGGGCCGTAGGTGGTTGCCCCGTAATAAGCGGTGTTGTTAATAAAGCGAACGCGCTCACTGAGGTAAAAAGATACCTGGCCCGAGGCAAACCTTTCGTTAAGGTTACAAATCGTGGCATAAACAGCGGTCTCCGTCATACCCCCGAAGCCTGAGCTGCTGCGAACAACATGGGCCGTTACAGGAAGCCTAATCCAATTGGTATCCTCAGTTTGGGCTTGATAATGGGGAATTAACGACTCCAGGTAGGACAAATGACTTGCTGGGGTTGGTCCGGTACCGCATTCCTGGGCTTGAGCTGTCCATGGCAGGCCTTGAATAACCCCTATAAGGATGAAGATACCTAGCCGAATGGCCGATTTAGCCGAAAAAAGGAGGTTTCTCAAGAGGATGAACTTATGTTGGGTTATTGAACAATCCAACGGCTCGTTCTGTTTCCAAAAGCTTTGTTATTAAGTCGTACTTGATACAGGCCCGCTGGGATCGTTCCTTTGTTCAAAGCCACCGCATGCGCTCCGGATCCTTCCAAGGTTTGACGGTGGATGATTCTGCCAGTGGCGTCGATCCATTCTACCAAGGTGCTTTGTCCATCGCCGTAGGAGGGATCCAGGTGTATCCATCCGTTAGCCCCATCCATGGGGTTGGGATAAAGGCTAAACTCCCCTGAATTGGCCGGATTCTGGGTCCCGGCAACACCCACGGTCCTAAATTTCCAATAGTTCCCGGCGCTAGATGCCGAGTAATTTCCGCAGGTAACCTTATGGTTGATGGCTTTGAGGGACCAGTAGTAATCCACGTTAGGGTTGATGGCCGTCCCTGTGTATTGGTAGGTGGTGTCGTAAACAATACGGTCTTCGATCAGGGTTCCCGTAAAGGTGAAAAGGCGGCTGATTCGTAGCAAATACATGGTAGCACCGGGGACCTTGTTCCAACGGAAGGTCAAGTTAGGCACATTGTTGATGCTGTTGTTGGCAGGATGCAAATGCGTTGGCCGGCTGTTAAGGATGGTATCGTAGGTGGCAATGGGGGGGGAGGTGAGGTACAAACGTGGACCAGCCTGACCATTCACTACGCTGACGGTGGACCGCATGGCTGCCTTCTGCTGCACGGAAAAAGAATCTTGGCAAGCATCGTCTGCATAACTCATGTAATAGCGCCCTACCGGATTGAACAAATCGTTGTTGATATCCCGAACCGAGCCGTTGGTGCCAGGGCAGTTCCAGCGGTCCGGACGAAAATCTGCAGGGGTATCGCAGAAGCGATCGCCGGCGGTGGCGCAATTGGCGGGGAGCCTAGGGGCCACCTCGTTGGCTAATCGGGTAACTCGCTCAGCGCCAGCTGCTGCAGGCGCATCGCTGGTGGTTTGAAAGGGGTGGGGTAGGCTAAGGAAATGTCCCATTTCGTGGGCCCAGGTGGAATTCCCAGCGCCGCTGCAACCGATGCTTAAATAAATAGCTCCCTGACGAAAAGTGGATAGAGGTTCTCCCGTACCCGGAAAGTTCGCAAAGCCGCAAAGCGACAAAGCCGATAAGTTGCAGAAATAAACGTTAATGACCCTAGTGACATTATGCAAATTGTTGATGGTTCCCGCCGTTGCAAAGCTTGGAAGGTCGTACCAGGCCGAAGAATTGATGTAATTGATATCCCCCCTCAAGAAAAACTGAATCCCGGTGGTGCGGTAATGCTCGTTCAATTCACAAAGGTTTTGGGATAATAGAGCGAGGGTATAACGCCCAACCCCTTGGTCATTGCCTATAAAATGCGCCTTGATGGGTAGAAAAATCGTATTCTGCACCTGTTCGGTGGCGAATTCATCCAAGACACCGTTGGCCCTGAGGCTTTCAATCCATTGAAGGGTGGTGGAAGGGGCGTTGCCTGATCCGCAGTAACCGTCACCGGTAGCGGTTTGAGCGTGCAATGGATTCCTTCCTACGATCAAGCCCAAGATAAGTAGGGCCATTGTGGCGGTGCAATTACGGAACATGGGAAAGGGTTTTAGGGGAAAGAAAAAAAACGAATACCGACAAAAATACCTTGAAATCGGGATTGAATTGGCCCAAATTCATTAAAAAATCCTGCTTGGTCTTAATTTTGATCGAAAAATTTTCCCTTTAACATCTTTGACCCACTCCCCCATGAAAATTACCGTTGTAGGTGCCGGAAATGTTGGTGCCACCTGTGCTGATGCCATCGCCCATCGTGAACTTGCCAACGAAGTCGTGCTTTTGGACATCAAAGAGAATTTTGCGGAAGGCAAGGCCCTCGATATTTGGCAAACCGCCCCGATTCATTTGTACGATACCCGCACGGTAGGCTCCACCAACGATTATTCCAAAACCGCGGGCAGTAATGTGGTCGTGATCACCTCCGGTATCCCGCGCAAGCCCGGGATGAGCCGTGACGATTTGATTTCAACCAACGCGGGCATTGTGCGCACGGTCACCGAGCAGATCATGCACTATTCCCCGGATACGATTTTGGTCGTGGTCTCCAATCCGTTGGATGTCATGACCTATTGCGCATACTTGACGGCCAAGATTGATTCATCCAGGGTCTTCGGTATGGCAGGCATTCTGGATACCGCCCGTTACCGGGCATTCTTGGCGGAGGCTTTGGATTGTTCACCCAAAGACATTCAAGCCGTTCTTATGGGTGGCCATGGGGATACCATGGTTCCGTTGCCACGCTATACCACCGTTGGGGGGATTCCCGTGACGGAACTGATTGCACCGGATCAATTGGAGGCCATTATCGACAGAACCAAGAAGGGTGGTGGCGAAATAGTCAACCTGCTGGGGACCTCGGCATGGTATGCGCCTGGTGCTGCAGCTGCGCAAATGGTGGAGGCCATCGTCAGGGATCAGAAACGCATTGTTCCTGTTTGTGCCTGGCTAACAGGTCAATACGGATTGAAGGATATTTACATGGGCGCACCGGTTAAGCTGGGTCGTCGTGGTATCGAGGAGATCATTGAACTGCAACTGAACGAAGCCGAAATGGCTTTGGTCAGCGATTCCGCCATCGCGGTGCGCGATGTCATGGGGGTTTTGGATCGCATGAATTAAACCTTTGCATTTTCTCGCCGAACGCCTCCGCAGTCAACTCCATGCCATGGGGGAATGGCCGCTTCGCCGTTCGGTTTTGTTGAGTATCAGCGGAGGGCGGGATTCCGTGACCTTGCTGCATGCGATGTTAGAGGCCGGGATACGGCCTGTTTTGTTTCATTGCAATTATATGCTTCGGGAAGAGGATTCCAATCAAGATGCGCTGTTGGTGTCCGAACTTGCCGCTCAACACGGTTTGATGCTGGAATTACTTAGCGTTCCCAAAGATTGGAAAAAGGAACTTCAACGACAGGGAGGGAACCTGCAAGATGCGGCACGTCGTTTTCGATACCATGCATTGCGTGAATTGTCCGCCCCGGGAGGGAAATACGCCTCTGCCATCGTGGCCACGGCCCATCATGCGATGGATCAGGCCGAAACGGTGCTGCTTGCCCTCCTCAAGGGCCGTAACCTACATAGGCTGAGCGGATTGCAATCCAACAGGGAACTATGGCGACCCTGGTTGGAGCTTATGCCGTCCGTGTTGGAAGCCTACGCCCAGGACAAGGCCATACGATTCAGGCATGATGCGAGCAACGATTCGACGGCCTATGACCGTAATTATCTGCGGAACCTTGTGGCTCCTTTGCTTGAGGCCCGATTTCCGGGCTGGGTGCAGAGTTGTCAACGTGCAAGTAGTCAGATTAAGGAGAGCCATGCCTTGGTTGCGGAATATTCCAAGAGAAATTTAGATCCCTATGCAATATCCATTCAGGACCCGTATTGGGGTTATGTGTTACGATTGAGCCAAGAAAGCCGCGACATTGAGTATGGGTCAGTTTATGCCCGTAATTTATGGAGATCGATGGGGGCCAATTATACTCAAGAAAATTGCCTTGCGCAGGCTTGGGATTTGTCGGTGGGCAAGACCTTACCTTGTGGGAAGGGTCAGGTCTTTCGGCAACGGAATGCTTTGTGTTATTTTGAAGGTATCCCGACCGAAGCAAATTGGTTGCAAGCAAGCAAGTCGCAGGAATTCCACAGCGAGGTTTGGAAGGTCTATGCCAAGCTTGGGCATCAATTTACGGTTCACAGTGGATTCGAGGCCGCATCGGATTGGAGTTTCTGGGTAGCGAGGGGTTGGAATCTTCGGCCTTGGAAGCCTGGAGATCGCTGCACGCTGCCAGGAGGTCATAGCAAATTGGTATCGGACCTTTTGCAGGAAAATCGGGTGGAAAGACCCTTTAAAGATACCTGGCCGGTGATTTGTAATCGTGGGATCGTCGTCGGATGTCCATTGCCGTCCAGGAACAATCGCTGGGAAATGGAGGAAGGTGATGGCGCCCTGGAATGGGAATGGAAGGCCGTAGTGAATTATGTTACGAATGAATAAGATGGAGGAACAAGCATTCGCCCACTTAATGGAGGAGGACGGTCAGCAAGACGACTTGTTTGAACACTACCGTTTGTGCATCGATGCAGGGCAGGCGCCTATGCGGATTGATCGTTTTTTGGATATTCGCATGGCCCATGTTTCGCGCAATCGAATTCAAAATGCTATTAAGGCGGGTTCTTTGCTGGTCAACGGTGCAGCCGTTAAATCAAGCTACAAGGTCAAGCCCGGAGATCTTCTTCAGTTGGTCTTATCGCATCCGCCACGGGAGAAAGGCATCGCTCCGGAAGACATTCCTCTTCACATTGATTATGAGGATGATACCTTGTTGGTTTTGCAGAAGCCTCCGGGGATGGTGGTGCACCCTGGTCACGGTCATCACAGCGGTACTTTGGTCAATGCGCTGGTACATTATCTGGCTCAACTTCCCCTGAGCCGTTACCCCGCGGAGCTTTCTGAGAAGGAGTATTCACATGGGGAGGATGAAATGCATAAGTCTTCCTCGCAACATGCAGGCAAGGCCTTGGCCAAAGGGGCTGAAATTCGACCGGGCCTGGTCCATCGCATTGACAAAGACACCTCTGGATTGTTGGTGATCGCCAAAACAGATTGGGCGATGACGCATTTGGCCAAACAATTTTTTGATCACAGTATTCAAAGGACCTATCGTGCCCTGGTGTGGGGTTGCCCGGAGGAAGAAGGCACCTACAGGGCCCATATTGACCGGGATCCTCGTGATCGTCAGCGAATGAAAGGCTATGCGGATGGAAGCAAAGGGAAGGCTGCCGTAACCCATTTTAGACGCTTGGAGGCTCTGGGGCCGGTCAGTTTGATGGAGTATCGTTTGGAAACCGGTAGAACCCATCAAATTCGGGTGCACAGTTCCATGCACGGTCATCCCATATTCTATGATGTGGTTTACGGCGGTGATAAGGTGCTGAAAGGTGGTAACCAAGGAGCCTACCTGAAATTCGTAGAAGACTGCATGGCGATCATGCCGCGCATGGCCTTGCATGCCAAAACCCTGGGCTTTCGTCATCCGGATGATGGACGTTTTCTGCTTTTTGATGCAGGCTACCCATCGGATTTTGCGGGTGTTTTGGATCGATGGCGCCAGCCTCCGTCGAATATTTTTTGAACCCTTTTGATGCATTTCCAATCCCCATTCTCTCGAAGCAACCTTCAATTTTCTCCCCCATGAGTCAGCTTCTTTATTTGTTACGACATGGTCAAACCGACTTTAACCTGCAAGACAAAGTACAAGGCAGCGGTCATGATACCTCCTTGAATGATACCGGGAAGGCGCAGGCCTTGGCCTTTCATCGGCATTATGCCGGAGATCCCTTCGACGCTTTCTATTGTTCCGCCTTGCAACGTAGTCGTCAAACCTTGGAGCCGTTCATTCAAGATCCGTACTATCAAGGAATTAAGCTGCATGAGCGATCAGGGCTCAACGAATTCAATTGGGGGATTTTTGAGGGCAACTCTTTTGATGTTTTTGATGCGGTCTACCGACAATTGGTCTTGGATTGGAAGGAGGGCAAGGAGCATGCCGCACCTCCAGGCGGGGATTCTCCGGCCATGGTGGCAGCAAGGATGCAACCTGTGGTGGATGAACTCCGACAAGGAAGTTTTCAACGTCCTCTAATTTGTTTGCATGGCAGAGCCTTGCGTTTGTTGCTATGCCTCCTCACGGGTAAGCCTTCATCGGATATGGATGATTTTGATCACTCCAACCTGTGTTTGTATGTCATGTTGCGGGTTGGAGATTTTTACGAAGTCGTACAGGCCAACGACACCACTCACCTGCAGGGTTTGCAGAGTGGCCATGCCCGACGGTAATTACTAGCGTTGAGGGAGTGCACGCAGCACTTGCAGAATGCCTTGCTCAATAATTTTCTGAGGGTTCTGCACGAAGCGATGATGGTAACGATGCGCCAAGAGGGCAGAAACCGATATTGCCCGATGCCCCATCAGCCGACTTAAACCGTAAATGCCGGAGGTTTCCATTTCCAAGTGGGTAATTTGGTGGAACTTCTCCTGGTAGCTAAATCCAAAGGAAACCGCCTGTTCAAGCAAATTTGGATAGGCAGAACGTCCCATAAGGTTTCTTCCTTGGGGGCCGTAAAAGCCCGCGCAGGTCCAGTTTAAGCCTTCCTCAAAACCGCATTTCCGAAAATGTTCCAAGAGTTCTTGGTCCGCTAATACAGCGGTTGGGAGAGCTGGCGCATGTTCCCCGTAAAGGTGGTTGCTCGCAGCCTTGGCAAGTTGGGCTTCAAAAGTATTTTGAGAAAGCTTGTAATGTTGCATTAAACCATCGAAGGCAAGTGCGGCATAACTCAGCATCAACCCTCCTTCGGAACGAGCGGGTTGTAGGCATCCGGCCGTTCCTATACGCACCAAAGTCAATGACCGTGGATGCTCCATAAGCGTCATTTCTTCCAAATTGACTTTGCAGAGGGCATCCAATTCATGAAGTACAATATCAATGTTATCCGTTCCAATTCCGGTGCTTATCACCGTTAGACGTTGACCTTGATAGGTTCCGGTATGCGTTACAAATTCACGGCGATGCTGCCTAAATTCAATGTTTTCCCAATGTTGGGAAACTTGGGCTACACGTTCAGGATCGCCAACCAGCAGCACGGTATCGGCAAGATGTTCGGCGCGCAGGCCCAGATGATAAACGGAGCCGTCGGCGTTGCGTATGAGGTCGGTCGAGGAAATCATGGAATTTGGATCCTTAGGGTTGGAATCGCTGTTGCCTAGGCAGGCTGGATTGAAGATAATTCGAGACGGCCTGGGCGATTCGAGGGATATCCTGCTTAGTCATGCAATCAAAGTGACCACGAGGGCAGCGCTCATACCCTAATTTACTGCATGGTCGGCAGGAAACATCCACTTCGAATTGTTCGGGCAAAGGCGTTTTGCCTAAGCGAGGTAACCAAGGATACATGCCAAATTCTGGCAACGTATTCCCCCAGATGACAAAGAGTTTTATTCCCAACGCGGCTCCGATATGCATCAGTCCGGTGTCCGGGGTGATTAGGCAAGCGCATTCCGATAGGGCTTTGGCCGATTCTTGCAAATTCCATCGACCGCAACCATGAGCGATATCCTTGCGATTCAAACTGGCGATGATTTCTTCAGCCAAGGCTTTGTCCTTAGGCCCGCCCAACAAAAGCAAAGGTCCATGCAGCAGCCTGCACAGGTCGATAAGCTTTTCTTTGGGAAGGCATTTGGTGGCGTGTTGCGAACCCAGCGCCAATGCGGTCACTCCCTGCGGTGGATTCCAACCGAGTTCCCGATTCAAGAGAGATTCGCTGCTTCCCGAAGCGGTGAGCTTAGGATCAAAGTACCAATCCAAACCCAGTCCGTCATCTGCGATGCCCCATTCCTGTAGCATCAAGGCGTATTTTTGGACGGTGTGCAGGTATAGTACAGGTTTCTTTTTGGTTTGAACCACCCACCATTTTTGTATATTGTTTTTGGAGAAACGAAGAAAGGGAATTCCTGAGCCGGGTGGAGCAAGTTGAAATTTCCACCGTAGCGTGCGCCAATTCGAATGCAAATCGACTACCGCGTCGAATTTCAGGGCTTTGAGTTTATCCAAAAGAGGCTTTTCCTGATGGTCCTGAAGGATATGCAATTGCGACAAATGCGCGTGATGTTGCAACACAGGAGCCATGGCGGCTTTGGTCACAAAGTGTAATTCGGCTTTGGGAAATTGATGGTGCAACCATCGGATAACAGGGGTGCATAACACCACATCTCCGATGGAGCTAAGCCGTATGAGTCCTATCCTAATCCCTTCTTGGTTTAGGTGTTCTTGGATATTCAACGGGAACAGGCTGAGAGGGGGTTAGGCCTGCCTAGAATCCTACAGGGGGATTCATTTCCATGCGGGCTTGAATTCCGGGGTTTTCCACCCAATGTTTAACTTTGGTGTAGGGAGTGTACAGAGGACCTAATTCGCTTTGCAAGCGGTTACGGCTATAGGCCGCGGTCATCTGACCAAATATCTTTTCGAAGGGATCATCCTGATCAGGCAATTCCCTAAGGCGGAACTTCTGGACCTTGGCCAATTTAGCGGCGCATGCAATCGCATCGTCCAAATCCCCCATGCGGTCTACCAATCCCAAGGCCATGGCTTGACGACCTGTGTACACCCTGCCTTGAGCCAAGGCATGTACCGAGTCGCGACTTAGCGACTGTCCTGCCGAACGCCTTCCCTCGGAGACAATGCCCACAAAGGTTTCGTAGACTTCGTTGACTCCTTCTTGAACAAGGGCTCGCTCTTCCGGACGCATACGGCGGGATAAGGACATAAAGTCGCCGTAGGGGCCTGTAGTGACCCTGTCCACCGTGATGCCTAGTTTATTGCGCATGAAATCCCCCACGTAAGGCGCAAGGCCAAAGACCCCAATAGATCCTGTGATGGTGCTGGGCGCGGCAAATATGCTGTCCGCAGCGGCGGCAATATAATAACCCCCTGAGGCAGCGACACCGCCCATAGAGACCACCAGGGGTTTCCCTGCTTGGCGTATCATTTTGGTTTCTCTCCATATGAGGTCTGAGGCCAGGGCGGATCCCCCGGGGGAATTAATGCGCAAGACCACGGCCTTGATTTTTTTGTCCAAACGTGCCTTTCGAAGGGCATCGCAAATCCGATCGGCACCCATCTCATTATCAGCACCCTGTCCGCTCACGATATCCCCTTCGGCATACACCACGGCGATACGGTCCTTGGCTTCTTCACTGCCTGCCGGCATGCCGGGCAAGGTTTCCTGTACATGCTCCTCCAATGAGTCGAAATAATCAGCAGCGGTCACAAGTTTCAGTTTATCGATGGCTTTGGCTTTGGTGCGACGCTTGAGCCATTCCAATACCTGATCGCGGTACATCAGGCTGTCCACCAAGCCGTAGGCCACCGAAGTTTGGGCATTGCGAACCAAGGCCGAATTGGCCACCCTGCGCAGGGAATCGATGGTCAAGTTTAGATTGCGACTGTATCCTGTAAGCATCTCGTTGTAAATACCTTCCAGCAATTGACTTTGTTGGTAACGGTTCTCCTCGGACATGTTTTCGCGGATGAGCATCTCGCCCGCACTTTTGTATTTGCCTACCCGAATCAGGTCAATTTCCATGTCCAATTTGTCGAACATGCCTTTGAGGAAAACCGGTTCCAAAGCCAATCCGTTGAACATGGCAATCCCTTGCGGTGCCATCGTGATGGGCTCGGCCATGGAGGCCATCAAGAGGGTGCCTTGGGTATAGGCTTCCGAATGCGCAATCACAAATTTGTCGCTACGCTTAAAGTCCTCCAAGGCACGCCTTACCCTGGATTGTTGGGTCATATCCCCCTCTATGCCGCTAAGGTCCAAGAAAACTCCATCGATGTTTTTGTCTTGAGCGGCTTTTTGCAGAACAACGAGCATCTTCGAAACCGGCATCCCGGAATTATCCTTCAAACTGGCCCAATCAAAACTTTGGAGCGGGTTTGTGGATCCTCTTTCGACCAAGGGTTGGTCCAGGGTAAGGTGCAAAATGGAGTGGGCCTCGATTTCTTTGGATTCCGAATCCGAACCGGACATGACAAGGCCGGCCACAAGGGCAACGACCAAAATAACCAAAACAACCTGGGTGAGCAGAAACCCAAGCATGGTGGCGAAGACAATTTTGAAAAATGATCTCATAGGAAAGGATTGAATGCGGTTTGGGCCTTTATTTAGGGCCGAATTTAAACGGCCCCCATATCGCTCCCAAAAATAACCCAATTCAATGATCCAATCACGATGGAAAGCCAATTAACGAAGGCAGATACTCGAGAGTTTGCGGTAGGCCTGGGGTCTAATTTGGGCAATCGGGCAGAATGGCTCTTCCAAGCCTGCCAATGGCTGGAATCTGTCCTTGGCGAACCCGTTGCAGCCTCTTCCGTTTGGGAATCCGAGCCTTGGGGGTATGCATCGCCCAACCACTACTTGAATCAGGTGATCATCTATCGTTCTGACAAGGACGCAGAGGATTTGTTGGCCATCTTGATGAAAGTCGAAAAGCAAATGGGTCGTGAGCGTCGCAGGGAGGGTGGTATGGCAGACCGCTGCATTGATTTGGATTTGTTATGGGTGGACCAAGAAATTCTACCCCCAGTACCGGAACCTTCCTCGGAAACTCAGCTCAGGGTTCCCCACCCTCGATTGCACCTTCGGCGTTTCGTTTTGGAGCCTCTCGCGGAAATACGTCCAGAATGGACGCATCCGGTCTTGGGTTTGACAGTGACGGAATTGCTGCAGCAATGCCAGGATCAAGGGCCTGTACGCCGTGTTGATTTTGAAATCAATACGCTGGCAGAGATCACTTGAGGTTCAGGGGATTCCTTAGGCAGGAGGTATGAAGAAATACATTGTTATTGAAGGCAATATAGGGGTAGGTAAAACCACCTTGGCGACACGTTTGGCCCAGGATTGGAATATGCCTTTGCTACTCGAGAAATTTCTGGACAATCCTTTCTTGCCTTCTTTTTACAAGGACCCCGAAAGGTATGCCTTTTCTACCGAAACAGCTTTTTTGGCGGAGCGGTACCGGCAAATGCACGCCGAAATGGACTTAGTGGATTGGCGACAAGATGGAATGATCGCGGACTATTCTTTTTACAAATCCTTGATTTTTGCTAGCAAGACCTTGCCACCCCCAGAAGCCAAACTCTTCAAAGAATTATTTGCTATCATCAACCAACAACTGCCTCAGCCGCAATTGTGGGTGTACTTGAGCAGCCCGGCCAGCAGGCTACTCGGGAATATTCGCCAAAGAGGCCGTGAGTTCGAACAAGAAATAACGGCAGATTACCTAGCGGGGGTCGAGCAGGCCTATGCCACCTTCCTGGAGCAAGCTGGGGGCTTGCGTTGCCTCTGGGTTCAATGGGAGGAGGGTTCGGATTTGATGCTGAATCCCGAACTTTACGAGCGCTTCAAGCAACGGCTCTTGGGTGATTTTCGCTATGGCATGAACTTTCTGAACCTCTCTGAACTTTAGTTGGCGATGCCGATCCTGAATTTTGCGGAAAATTATAGGCTAATGAGACGGCAATGGCGCTTGGTTCTGGTCCTTTGGGGCCTAAGCTGCGCTGTGGATTCCTCGCTTCGGGCTCAAAATTCCAATGCTACAGGAACCCTGGCCGGGAAGGTGACGGATGCAGACGATAAACTTCCCTTGATTGGCGTCAATGTGGTGATCAAAGGGAGTAGCCTAGGAAGTTCGTCCAATTTGGACGGCTTGTACAGCATTGCAAAAATACCCGCGGGGCAATACCAGGTCGAAGTTTCTTATCTGGGTTACGAAAAGAAAATATACACCGGGGTACGCATCGAAGGAGGCAAATTCGCCTCCCTCAACATTGTATTACGACGTTCGGCCGTGACCATGGACCAGGAGGTTGTGGTGGTTGGCGATAAGCCCTTGATCGATCTCGAACAAACCAAAACCGAACAACGCGTAGGCCAGGAGAGCATTGAAGCTGCACCCACCCGATCGGTGCAATCCGTGCTCAACACCCAAGCCGGGGTTATGCTTAATCCGGAGGGTTTGAGCATCCGTGGGGGCAGAACCTACGAAACTGCGTTCATGATTGATGGGGCATCGGCGACGGATCCCTTGGCCGGCACGGGATTTGGGATCGACTTGGGAACCAATTCCATAGACCGAATGGATATCGCCACAGGGGGTGGTGATGTTACACAGGGGGATGGTTCTGCGGGCATCGTGCGAACCAAGACCCGTTCGGGTGGGGATCGCTGGGCCTATTCCCTGGTAGCTCGTTCGGACCAGCTTGGCTTTAACAAGGCTTGGTCGTCTGTTTGGAATAACCAAGTGGTGGAAGGCACCTTGGGCGGTAGCCTCAAAGGTCTGTTCCCCCAACCTTTGAGGATATTCTCCTCCTTCAAAGGGAGCTTTGATGACCAATATTTCCGTACCCCGGCCAAACAGGTCCAATCCTCTTTGTATCCCAACGCTGGTTTTTCGCCTATGCAGGATAACCGTTGGGCCGGTATGCTCAAATTGGATTATGCTTTTCATCCCGGTCTTAGGTTGAGTGGAACCTATTTACGCTCTTTGACCATCAACCAGGATGTTAATATGTTACGGATCATCGGGAACGATGCACCTTTCCTTCCGGGGTATCAATTCGAATTTGCTTTGCAACCGGATAATGCCCTGACCTATACCCACGATACCAACCTCGAAAGTCTGCAGCTCAATCATACCACCTCCAAGAAATTTTCCTATACGGTCAACGCATCTCGACTCTATGTTCGATTGCGGGCGGATGCCAACGGTCGGGATTGGAGACCCAAGGAGGTGGATTCGGAATTTGATCCCAATTCAATTGTGACTTTTCCGGTGACTTATTTTAATCCGCTTGACTCCCAGGTTTTTGTGAACCCGGGGCCCGGCTTGTACAACAATGGCGGTATTGGAACCTTGTGGCATGACCACTATGTTTTGGAATACACGGTCAAAGCCAGCGGGAATTATTATTACAATTCTCGGGGCGATCGCCTGATTTTTGGGACAGAATTCAAGGACCAGGATTTGCAATGGATTGATATTATTCGACCTTGGATTGGTGCGCCTATTCCTTTGGCCGATGGGACTTTCTCTCAGAGTTTTCGTTTGGGGGATTACAGCGATGTTTGGAGGGTTCAGCCCAAGCGTGGAGCTTTCTTTCTGTCCAACAAACTGAAGTACTTGGGGTTGGTTGCAGAGGCCGGCCTGCGTTTGGAGTATTGGATGCCCGGGACCTTTGTGGACGGGGCCATTGGAGATTCTCGCTCGCCCATTCGGGACGAAATCCGAAAGGACTATATGGATCATACCTTCTCCGTTTTGGGGATGCGCACCAAGGCCCGCTTATTGCCCAAATTATCGGCCTCTTTCCCGATTCGAGAAAACCAAGTGCTCTATTTCAATTACAACCATGCGATGGTGATGCCGCATCCCAGCTGGTTATACCAGGGCTTGAATCCTTTGTACCAGGATCGTTCGGTTTTGGCCAGGGTAGGGAATCCTGATTTGAACCCGGAGATGGATATCTCGTACGAGTTGGGATTGAGGACACAGTTGACCCCCAACGATGCGCTCACCGTAACCGCTTATTGGAAAGACAAATACGATTTTATTTCAGCAGCATCCACCCAAATCAAAGATTTTACGGGTAGGGAGGTAACCAGAACCCTGAGAATCAATTCGGATTATGCGCGGATTCGAGGTTTGGAATTGGGCTACTTCAAAAGAATAGGACAATGGTTCCAAGGACAGGTTTCGGCCTCTTACATGGTGGCCCGTGGCCAAAGCTCTTCTGCCAGCGAAGCGTTGACGGCCATCCTGAATTCCGGAAATCGGCAGGATACCAAAGAAACATTCCTTGCATGGGATGCTCCTTACGATATTAAGGGTAATGTTATTTTTACCCTGGACCGCAAGCGTGGACTTTGGGGGAAGTCCTGGTTAAACCGTTGGTCCTTGTACCTCGAAGGAGTTCTGCGCTCTGGTCGGCGTTATACGCCATTCACCTTTCAAGGTTTAGAGCCTGTTTCGGGTAGGCCTATTTACGAAAGGGATCCTCGTCCTGAGGCCTTATGGTCGGCGTTGGGTCAGGGTCAACAATGGATGGATCTTTCGGTTCGCAAATGGTGGCTTCGAGGAGCATACCGCTGGGAATTGTCCATGCAATTGACCAACCTCTTCAACCAAGCCAACGCCATCATTCCAAATCCGGTAACCGGACGTGCCTGGGAGCCCGGGGACCCTGTGCCCTCTTCTTGGCGAGATCCGGCCTTCTTGGATCCCCGCGATGCCCGTTCAAGAGGTCTGCCGCCGGATAATCCCGCACGGTACATGGCTCCTAGGCATTTCATGTTAGGGATAGCCCTCAAATACCGTTGAGTTTCTGGCGTAGCGATTACCGGGCACTGGGTCAAACCCTTACCTCCGGGCGATTAGGGGTGGATATGCCGCAACCGAATGGCTTAGGAATGAGAATTGCTGTGTTCAACCAGGCCTTGGCGGAGGAAATGAGCCTTGAGTGGGCCCATGCCGATATGGACTCGGTTTCGGGGTGGATTCAGTCCACCTCCCAGCCTATGGCCATGGCCTATGCCGGTCATCAATACGGTTATTTCACGATGCTGGGGGACGGAAGGGCTCTGTTGCTCGGCGAATGGCAGAATGATTTAGGAATTTGTTACGATGTGCATCTTAAAGGAAGCGGTCCCACCCCTTTTGCCAGAGGTGGAGACGGTTATGCAACCCTCCACGCGATGCTAAGAGAATTCATCATCACGGAAGCTTTGCATGCGCTGGGTGTTCCGACAACCCGTTCCCTGATGGTTTTGGAAACACCCTATAAGGTTTGGAGGGAAATGGATCAAAGAGGCGGATTGCTTTTGCGAACAGCTCCGCATCATGTCCGCATAGGAACCTTGGAATATGCGAATCGTGCTTTATCCCCGGAAGACTATGCACGTTATGCCATGGTGATTTTGAATCGAAGTATAGGACTTTGGAATGGGGCAAATGCTCTTGAGCAGGGACGTAGCCTTTACGGTGTAGGAGACTTTGATCCCGAGGCGGTTAGATGCTATTTTGAAGAATGGAGCAGACGTCAAGCCGAACTCTTGGCGCATTGGATGCGGGTTGGCTTCGCTCACGGGGTTCTCAATACCGATAACATTAGTTTGATGGGCATGACCCTGGATTTGGGTCCCTGTGCCTTCGTGAATACGTACGATCTGAAACGTTCGTTCAGTTCCATCGATCAATACGGCCGCTATGCCTGGGGTCGGCAGTCGGAGATCATGGAATGGAACGCCGGGGTACTTCTGTCCTGTTTATTGCCCTTGTTGGATAGTGATCACAACGAGAGAAGGGCCGTATTGATTGCCCAGGATTTGCTGCAACAATACCGTTTTTGCGTTGAGCAGGCTTTGAAACGCATGCAATGGATGAAATTAGGTCTTGACCCTCAACGATTTTCAAACCATGAAGAGGCCTGTTCCCTGGTCTCGGATTGGCAGGTATGGCTGGAGGAATCTAGACCGGATTATGCTCTGTCTTATCTTAATTTGGAAGTAATTCTCCAAGAAGCGATGCAATTTGATTCTAAGTCTTATCCCGTGCAGGGCGGGTTACTGGAATCCTCAAGTAGGCATATATCCGTTGATCTCCCGTCCAGGGATTGGGTTGCTCGTTGGATTAATTTTTTGGAAGGGGCTGGTGATGGTGCCTGTCTATCCTCTTTGGCCCAGATGCAAAGCCAAAACCCAAGCATGATCCCACGCAATCACCTGGTCGAGGATGCTTTGGACCAAAAGGTCCTCCATGATCGTGATGCAGGTTGGGATGAGCTTCTGAAAGCCATCCGTGAACCCTATCAACGAAGCGAACTGCAGCGCAGGCTTAATCAGCCACCACCCCTGGGTGATGCAGGTTATTGCACCTTTTGCGGAACTTGACCTTATCTAAGGTCGGACATTGCTCGTCGAGCAACTTCCCAAAAGAGAATGCCTGCGCAGACTGAAACGTTGAGGCTATGTTTACATCCCCACTGCGGGAGTTCCAAGGCCCAATCACAGGCTTGGAGTAAAGCAGGATCCAAGCCGTCCATCTCGTTGCCAAAGACCAAGGCCAAGGGTTCTTGCCCCTCCCATGACCAATCGGCCAAGGAATGCGAAGGCTCAGCTTGTTCAACAGCAACCAAGGTATACCCTTCCGACCGCAGTTGCCTCAGGGCTTCGAACGGATCATCCCAGGCTCTCCAGGTCACGCTTTCTTCAGCCCCCAATGCGGCCTTGTGAATATCCCGGTGAGGTGGACGGCCGGTGTAACCGCAAAGGATGATTTCCTTGAGGCCAAAGGCATCCGCAGATCGGAAAATAGAGCCCACATTTTGGAGGCTGCGAAGGTTAGGCAAAACGGCAACCACGGGTATTTTGGGGTTATTTTTGGACTGTTCCAAGGGTGGGCGGTTCAGTTCATTCATGCTTTTGAGGCGCATGCCAGGTAGGAGATTTAGAGGTTTTGGCCTCCAAGTTAATTCACGGCCTGTGGTCTGCATCGGCGTGAACTCGTTGCCTGTTTTGTGGAACATTGCCTGATTTGACTCTATTCGTGATGTCCACCAAGAACGCCACCGAAACCCCGTTGATGAAACAATACGCGCAGATCAAGGCGCGATACCCCGGGGCAATGCTCTTGTTCAGGGTAGGGGACTTTTACGAAACCTTTGGGGATGACGCGGTGCAATGTTCCAAGGTTTTGGGAATCACCTTGACCAAGCGTGCGAATGGGGCTGCCGCAGAAATGGCCTTGGCAGGATTCCCCCATCATTCGTTGGACCAGTATTTGCCCCGTTTGGTTCGAGCAGGGTTGAGGGTGGCGGTCTGCGATCAAATGGAGGATCCCAAACAAGCCAAAGGCATTGTCAAACGGGATGTCACCGAATTGGTTTCTCCTGCGGTGGCGTTCAGCGATTCCTTGCTGGATCATACCCGCAATAATTTTTTGGCGGCCTTCCATGGGGCCGGCCAAGGGGTTTATGGACTGGCCTTCTGCGATGTGACAACCGGATCCTTCCAAGCCATGCAGGGTACGCTCCAGGAAATTGGCAGTTTGTTACGCCGTTATGCACCGTTGGAGTTGTTAGGGAACAAATGGCAGAAAAGCCAGGTCCTGGAAGCGTTGGGCGACGGATGGCCTTGGCAATGGCTGGACGATTGGGTATGGGAAAAGGAAGGTGCTTTGGGAAGATTGCAGAAGCAATTTCAAAGCCTCTCGGTCAAAGGTTATGGCTTGGAAGGCTTGGAGGCTGCACAAATCGCGGCAGGTGCCATCTTGCATTACCTCCAAGAAACGCGCAGGGATGGTCCCTTACCGCTCTACGGCTTGTCTCGATTGGAAACGACGGATACGTTGTGGATGGATCCCTTCACGGTGAGAACCTTGGAATTGCTTGAGCCTCAACAGCCCGGAGGGATTTCGCTGGCAGTTTCCTTGGATGCTTGTTGTACACCCATGGGAACCAGGTTGTTACGGCAATGGGTAGCCATGCCGCTCCGGAACCGTGAGGCCATAGAGGCCCGGCAAAATGTGGTGGAATGGGCTTTGCATCATAGCGCAGAGGCCGAACACCATCGTACAGATTTGCTTGAGGTGGGGGACATGGAAAGAATGGCAGCCCGGGTAGGGGTTATGCGTAGCGGTCCTAGGGAGTTATGGCGATTGGCCCTGAGCATCAGGGCTGCAGAGTCCATACGCGATAGGGCATCCACGGACCCCGAGTCCAAGGCTTTGCAAAATATATTGGCTGAGTTCCCGGTCCTGCTCATGGTCGCCCAGCGTATCGAGTCGGTTCTTCATGAGGATGCCCCTGCTATCCTTTCCAAAGGAGGGGCTATTCGTTCCGGTTACCGCGACGATTTGGACGAGCTCCGTGCCCTCAAGGAGAATGCCAAAAGTTTCATGAACCGAATGGTCGAAGAGGAGATTCAAAGAACCAAAATTTCATCGCTCAAAATCAGTTACAACCAAGTGTTTGGATTTTATCTCGAAGTCACCCACGCCCACAAAGACAAGGTGCCCGTCGAATGGATCCGCAAACAAACCTTGGTCAATGCAGAACGGTACATCACCCCGGAGCTCAAAGCCTTCGAAGAGAAATACCTGTCAGCCGATCAGCGAATTCAAGCCTTGGAGCAAGAGACCTACATGCTCTTGCTTCAAGAAATTGCGAGCCATGTGCCGGCCCTTCAGCAGGCTTCACGGCGCCTGGCAACCTTAGATGTGCTGCTGGGTTTTGCTCAAATCGCCAAAGACCGAAATTATGTCCAACCTCGCTTCACCGATTCGGTTGGACTTCAGGTCAAACAATTAAGGCACCCCGTATTGGAGCGAATCCTTCCGGATTCCAAGCCCTATATCCCCAATGATTTGAACCTCGACCCCGGCCATGAGCAAATATGGATGATTACAGGACCCAACATGTCCGGGAAATCAGCCTTGCTTCGGCAAGCGGGCCTTCTGGTCGTGATGGCGCAAATTGGTTGTTATGTGCCCGCAACTGAGGCCTGCATGGGTCTGGTGGATAGGCTGTTTACGCGGGTGGGGGCCTCCGATAATTTGGCCGCGGGTGAGTCCACGTTCATGGTGGAAATGCAAGAAATGGCCACCATTTTGCACCATATGACCGGGAGTAGTTTGTTGTTATTGGATGAAATTGGACGAGGAACTTCGACCTACGACGGGATCAGTTTGGCATGGGCTATAGCGGCCTATCTGCATGAGCATCCTCGGCACCGTCCGATGACCTTGTTCGCGACCCATTACCACGAACTGAATCGCATGGCCGACAAGTATTCTCGAATTGCCAATTACCATGTCTCGGTATCCAGGCAGGGAGATCGTATGGAATTTCTTCGTACCCTGCAGCCCGGAGGTTCTTCCCATAGTTTTGGGCTGCATGTGGCTAGGATGGCCGGTGTCCCCGCAGCGGTCATTCATGAAGCCGAAGCTATTTTGGAGCATATGGAATCCCTGCGTGACGAAACCGCCAAAGTACCTGCTTCAAAATCTGTCCCTAACCCAAATTCGTCATGGCAACTGTCCTTGTGGGGGGAAGGGGATGCGCAGGCTCTTGCCCTGAAGGAATCCCTCGTGGCATTGGAAACCAATAATTTGACCCCAATGCAAGCCTTGCATTGGATCATGAACCAACAATCCCAAATCAAGGGCAAAGACGATTAACTAGTAGTCTTCAAAGTCTACATCCAACAATTCCTTGGCCAAGGTCGCAGAATCCATGGGTTGAAGATGGCGGTACACCGACCTCAAGAGCCCAACATGTACGCGATTGGAATCCTCCTGGGGCAAGAGCCCCCTTCGGACAAAGCGATTTCGAATGGCAATGAAATTACCATTCTTGGAAGACACTGTGCCGTCAGGTTCCAGGAGGTTCTGAAATACCCGGGGTCTGGGTACCAATCCAGCCAGGAACACCGATTCGATAGGGTCTAGGGCTGATGGATGCTTGCCGAAGTAGTAACGAGAGGCTTCCCCAATACCCCAAACATTGCTCCCAAACTCAATCACATTCAGATACACTTCCATCATCCTGGCTTTGGAGGTGATTCCTTGGTTCTCAATGATCCAAGTGATGAGCAATTCTTCCGCTTTGCGGGCAATGGTTTTGCGAGGATTTAAGAAAACATTTTTGACCAATTGCATGGTGATGGTGCTGCCCCCACGTGCAAATTTTCCTTTGCGATAATTCTGTGCAATGCTTCGTCGAAAGGCTTCAGGATAGAAGCCTTGGTGATGGTAGAAGTCCCCATCTTCCCCCGTCATGATGGCTTGTTGCATGGACACGGGGATTTGTTGCAATGGGGTGTACATGGGGTTTTCGGGACCCACCCAGAGGTTGCGAAGGGAAACCCCGTTCTGGGTAACGGTATGGGCAAACGCACCGTTCATTTTGGCGAGGTTGGTGACCCCCATGCGGGTAATCCGAAATTGGTCACTCACCAAAGCGCTACGAAAACGACAGTGTTCGGGTTGACGGTCCTCCAATTGCAGACTGAGGAACCAATGCAAACGGCCTTGGGCTTTCATCCCTTGGAGGTTACGAAAGATTCCGATGGGCAATGAGCCTAAGAAACGATTAGCAGAAATCTTGGATGTGGTGATTCGAAGGTCGAGTCGAGCTTGGGGCCCACGATCCCAAAGCATATAAAAACGGCAAGGGATTTGTTGAATCTGAAAACCACTGGTACTATCAAATTCCACTTGATGGGCTCTGACGTTCCCTCGCAGACGGCCCCGGCAACGAGGAAAAAGCACGGTATCCACCGCCAATTTAGGATGCATCAACTGCAAGGATTGGAGGTCACCTTCCAAGTCAAAGGCAAGAACTCCGTTCGTCATTTTAAACTGCCTTACTTGTACATTGACTTCCTTCATTTGAGCAGATAAGCCCCAACGATTCAAGGTCAAGGGAAGCACCACACGGCTCAGCCCCGATTCCATCGGCGTGGAGCGCAGATTTGAATTACCTCTTGCATAGGGACGTAGGCGAATTTGACCGGTGATGTCCGAGCGATCCAGGTGGCCATCAAAAGCAAATCCGGTGAAACAACCGTTTTCCTTGATATTCAGGGATCCGTCAATACGCTCGCCCTGGTACAGCATATGGGGAATATGGATCACCCATTGTCCCGTGTCGGTCGAGTAATCAGCTTTAAGCTTCAAGAGTTTAAAATCCGAAGGCAACCAGTCCATTGCGGCGGAAACCGCACGGTAGATACGCTGCGATTCGCCATCGGAACGGACTGGCTTGGGCGCTTTTGCAATTGTTTGATCAGTGTTAATTAAATTACGGTAATTGCAACCCGAGGAAGTATTTAACAAGTGGACGGCGACCTTGAGCAGATGCAATTTTCGAAGCCTGGGCTTCCCCTGCAACAGGGCTATAAAGGACGGAGCCGCTTGGGTCTCTTGAATTTGAAGCAGGGGCTTACCTTCCATGGTCAGGGCTAAGCCTTGGACCTGAATATGGAACAATCCGTCAAAGGCCATAGACTTGCATTGCAGCGTGTATCCCTTACTTAGGGCTGCATTTTGGGCAATTTTCCAACCTCGGTCCAACAAGGTATGCCGAATCGTCAACCATACCCCCAGGGAGAGTAGGGCAGTCGTCACTGCCACAACCCCAAATCGACGAAAAGTCTTTCGATGACGTCCAAGCCAAACCCTCATGGCTTGGTCAAAAGGAGGACCTCGAAAGGCTGAAGGGTAAGCTCGTTAGGGAAAATCAAGGTTTGGGTGGTGGGCGTATTCACCATGGCCGAAGCAAATTCGCTTCTCCATTCCGAGCCTTGCAAGGAAAGGGGAATGGAATAGGAAACAACCCGGTTCCGGGTATTTACAAGGGCCAACACGGTATCGGATCCAAGGGTTTTGTGAATTACCGCCAGATCCGGATGGGGGTAGGAGGTGAGGATACCGCTTCTGGCTGCGGCATGGTCACCATAGAAGGCCATCATGCTGCGGTAGGCGCGCAACATCCCGGGGTTGGCTTGCCAATTGATTGCCGAGCGCGAGAAGAAGGGGATGTTTTGGGCGGTTCCGACTTCCTGGCTTCCGTAGAGCAGATGCGGTCCCCCGCTCATCAAGGTCAATGCGGAGGCAGCCAGGGCCCCAGTCAACCCACCAAAAAGGGTAACGGGCGTGGCATCCCAGGCAGATTCGTCGTGGTTGGTCGTGAACTGCAACCAGTATTTTCCTTGTGGTGAGGAATTGGTTTGGATCAATCGGTTGTTAAGAAAATTCTGTGGAGACTGTCCCTGCCAAACTTGTTGGAGAATGGAATACGAAGACCAAGCAAAATTCAGGTCAAATCCTGCGTTGAAATGATCCGGTCGGGTTCCTTCCGCAAACAAGATGCATTGCCGTCCTGGAATGGAGTGGACAAGGGACCAGGTATCCTGCCAAAAGTCATAGGGCACCCCATCCGCATAATCGCAGCGGTAACCGTCCACATTGGCTTCGTACAACCAGTACAGCATGGCATCCTGCATGGCCGCACGCATTTCCATATTCTGATAATTCAGATCGGCCACGTCCAACCAATTGGTCCCCGGCGGATGCACGACCTGGCCTTGGGCGTTGCGGGTATGCCAACCCTCGTTTTGCATCCAAGGATGGTCCCAGGAGCTGTGGTTCGCTACCCAATCCATGATGACGGCCATCCCCTTGGCATGGGCTGCGTCGGTCAATCGCCTTAAGTCGTTTAAGGTCCCGTATTCAGCCCCTACGGCCTTGTAATCTCTGATGCAATAAGGAGAATTGATGCCCTTAAGAATCCCCACGGGGTGCAGGGGCATGATCCATAACACATTTACGCCCAGTAGTTTGATGGAGTCCAAACGATCGATCACCCCTTGGAGATTTCCTGCAGGACTGTAGGCCCTCATGTTGACTTCGTACATGACGATGTCTTGGGTAGCGGGGATGCCTTGGAATGGAATTCCGTATTGACGGTACTTGGGATTGGGATTAGGAGGGATCGGCATAGGAGATTCTTTGCGGCAAGCCATCAAAAGGCAGAGGCCCAAGGCAACGATCAATAATCGAAACAAGTGAATTGGCAGGATTCCGAAAAGACCTACTTGGTGCATACCGCAAAATAGTCCAAAGCCTGCGGGCTCAATGGACGAATGGGGTAATCGTCGGAGCTGATTTGGCGGACCAAAAGATCATTCTTCTGTTCCAAGCTGCGCCGATTAAGCCGATTGGCCAGGTCATAAGGAACTTGAAGCCACCGACGCGGCAGACGGTATTGCAGGTTCAAAAAATCCCATCGGGTGAATTTGCGAACAGATTCTTTGTTCTTCTGGTAATAGTCCATGACCTTTTCACTGCCAAAGACTCCGCGCAGGTCCACTTGACCAAAGACGGATTCCAAAATTTGACGCATCGCCTCCGGATCGTATTCCCTCACATGCCAT
>VHBD01000001.1 GCA_016872125.1 Sphingomonadales bacterium | reverse complement strand
TGAACAGGCTTATCACAAGATGCTTGACCAAGAACCACAAGACTTTTCGGCCTTGGCCGAGCGGGTGATGGGAGGTCAATGGAATGTCTAAGGCCTTTTATCATCAGCCTGTTCTGTTGGAAGCCTGCTTAGAGGCTCTGCAAATCAAGGTTGACGGCATTTATGTGGATTGCACCTTGGGTGGTGGAGGGCATTCGCGTGCCATCTTGGAACGATTGGGCCCTAAGGGGCGCCTGTTTGGTATCGACCAGGACGAAGACGCCTTGCAGAGAGCAAACAAGCCCTTGGATGATGGAACCCCGGCATTGTGCGCCGATCCCAGGTTCGAGTTAATCGATGCGAATTTTGCTCAAATACAGCGTTTTCTGCAATGGAAAGGGGTGCAGGGCGTCCATGGGATTTTGGCTGATTTGGGCGTTTCCTCTCATCATTTGGATGAGGCTGATCGGGGATTTGCCTTTCGTTTCGATGAGGCTCCGCTGGATATGCGTATGGATCGTCGATCAGGCCTTGGGGCATGTCAATGGCTGGCAGAGACGAGTGAGGAGGAAATGGCTGCGGTATTCTACCGATACGGGGAAATTCGTCAATCCAGGAGGTTGGCGAGGGATTTGGCGGTGGCTCGTTCTGAGCGTGCTTTGGAAACTGCAGGACAACTCAAGGAAATTGCCCTGCGCTCAGCGGGTCAAGAAAAGCCTTCACGCTATTTGGCCAGGGTCTTTCAGGCCATTCGAATTCACTTGAACAGGGAAATGGAAAGCCTTCAGGAAATGTTGGAACAATCCGCTTCTATGCTCATCGCTGGCGGTCGACTCGCTGTCTTGAGTTACCATTCTTTAGAAGATCGTTTGGTAAAGAATTTCATCAACCATGGAAATTTTGAGGGCAAGGATTACCATGATTTGTATGGGAATGCCTTAAGGCCCTTGGATTCGGTCAAGGGCCGATGGAAGCAGGCGGATGCGTCGGAAAATTCCGAAAACCCCAGGGCTCGTAGTGCCAAACTCAGGGTTGGGATACGCAACCTAGTCTCGTTGAATGATCTTGTCCATGCCGCAGCGGAGCAGGATTCCTGGAAGGTCCCTGTTCGCTTATCGACTCATCTGTCCACAGCTTCCGCCCCCAAGAAAGCGACTCATCGTTAAGGTCTTACCATGAAAAAGTCAAGCCAAACGATCGCTGACCGAGCTCAAGGTTCTACTTGGAACCTTTGGTCTCTCTTGGATCCTGAGCGATGGGCTAAGCCTGTATTAGTTCAGAAGCATGGATGGTTCATTGGCTATCTCTCGGTCCTAATGCTGATTTATATCGCCTATATCCATCAATGCGAGCACAGAGTTCGGCAGATTAGCAAGATTGAAAAGCATAACCAGGAGCTACGCTCACAGTATCTTTTTCTCAAAACGGAACTGGTTCGGTTGGGGCAATTGGAGAAGGTCGTTCAAAGGGCAACGGTAATGGGTTTCAAGGAAATGCGTGTGCCTCCCTTGGCGATAGGTCATGCTGATTCGAAAAAGGAAAGTGGCACCGTTAATTCTAACAATACCATCCATTCTACGAATTCCGTCAATTCTACCAAGGCGGGCAATTCAGGCAAACCCCAGCAACCATGAATAAGGCGAATTATTTTGTCCGGGGTTGGAGAGTCAATTTGGCCTTTTTGGGGATGATGTTGATGGGAATTGCGGTGTTATGGCACGCATGGACCTTAACCGGTTCGAAAGGGCAGCCCTACCTTCAGCGAGCAAACGAGTCCAACAGGAAATTGTTCGAAATTCCAGCTCATCGGGGAGATCTCTACGACTGCAACATGAACCTGCTTGCATCGTCGGTTCCCCTGTATGAATTACGAATTGATTTTGGGTTGGATGCCCTGCACGATACTGCCTTTTATCGCCAACTGGATTCGTTGTCATGGGGTCTTGCCCGCGTTTTTCCGAAGAAAAATCATTTGGATTGGAAAAGGGATTTGATCAGTGCCAAGCGCAGCAATCCGGTCAAGCGGTATTGGTTGCTGCAAAAGGAGGTGAGTTTTGGGGTCTATGAACAGGTCCGTGCCTTGCCCATGATGGGCCTTCAGCCCAAAACGAAACGCTTGGGGGGTTTGATTGCCGTGCAAACCAACCGAAGACTGCTTCCTTATGGATCCTTGGCCGCCAGGACCATCGGCTATATCCGTCAAGGCAAGGCACAGATCGGTCTGGAGGCCGGTATGGATTCGGTGTTATCCGGTGTTCCGGGATTGGCCTTGAAACAACGAATGGGCGGCGGAGTTTGGAAGCCTGTCGATCAGGAACTTCAAAAGGAACCCCACCATGGAGGCCAGGTGGTGACAACCTTGGACATACGGTTGCAAGAAATTGCCCATCAAGCCCTGTCCAAAGCCATGCATGCGCAGGGTGCCATGAAGGGATGCGCAATTTTGATGGAGACCGGCTCGGGGAAGATCAGAGCCATGAGCAACATGGTCCGCAAACCCAACAAAGGGGGCGATTCCAGCGGCATAGGGGAATACGATCAGGTGGCTTACGGTATCGGTGTTGAACCCGGTTCGGTATTCAAGCTGGTGGCTTTGACAGCGGGTTTATCCGACGGATTTTGGGCTTTGGAGGATAGCATTGCCATGACCGATTACACCTTTCAGACGGGGGTATTCAGGCTAGTCGATGAGCATACCTATGGGCCTTGGATGACTGTTGAGCAAATTTTTGCGAAGAGCTCCAACGTGGGCATTGCTCGCCTGTTGCATCGGCATTATGGTCCAAAGCCAGAAACCTTTTTTGCGAAGTTGAAAGAATTCGGCTTGGAACAAACCATGGACCTTCCCATTCACCGTGATCCTAAACCCCGATTCAGGACTACAGCACTCAAAGATTATAATCCCTTCGATTTGTATTCTACGGGCATTGGGTATTCGATGCTCATAACACCTCTTCAACTGCTTACTTTCTATAACGCAGTTGTCAATGAAGGGATTCGTGTTGAGCCCTCTTTGCTTGAAGAAATTCAACGCGAGAAAATCCAAGGATCCTCAACACAGTGGGTCTCCATAGTCGCTTGGTTGTCAAGTGATGAGGGAGAGGAAGCAGATTTGAATTTCCAAGCAAAGACCACAACCGTCAAAGGTCGTAGAATTTTGGATCGTAACAAAGCCTTGGCGGCTCGTCGAATGATGCGGCGCGTGGCCATCGATGGAACGGTCAAAGAACAAATGAAAGGCTTGACTTTCGGCGTTGGTGGCAAAACTGGAACGGCCAGGCTTCGCAATGCTTCCGGAAAGTCTATGAGCAACAGGCACAGGGCCACCTTTATAGGCTATTTCCCGGAGCCTAATCCCCGTTACACTTGTTTGGTAATGTTGGAAGAACCCAAAGGAGGATTGTATTATGCATCGCAAGTTGCCGCCCCTGTTTTCAGGGACATCGCCGAGCAAACCATGGCGATCAAGGAATTTCGACGAATTCCATCGACCCAGGTCGTCTCTAATACCAAGGAACCCCAGCAGAGGGGGCTTATTGGAACAGAAGTTGAATGGAATAAGGTTCAATTGATAGAGGTCAATGATTTGCTGGGAATGGATGCCGCAGCTGCTGTATGGGCTTTGGAAAACAAAGGGTACCGGGTCTCGCTTCAGGGTATCGGTAAAGTAAGGCAGTGCATGGGTCTCATTGGGGCGATCAAGAATGGAGAGCGCGGAATTCCCGCGGCCAAACCTGGACAGCGGGTGATGCTGTTGTTAGGCTCATGATTTCGCTTGGGAATTTGTTGGGTCGAGTGGAGGTCCTAAGGGCCCATGGGTCGCTCGATATCGAGGTGGGATCCTTGTGCATCGATCATCGTCGTGTTGTTCCAGGTGCGATGTTCGTAGCCCTATGCGGCACCCAAGTGGATGGGCATTCTTATGTTACTGCCGCTATTGAGGCGGGTGCGATTTGTGTTTTGGTACAGCATTGGCCAGATTATCTTCCAGAAGAAATCCCCTGCATTCAGGTGGCGAACAGCGCATCAGCTTTGGGGTATGTGGCGTCCGCATTTTACGGGAATCCCTCTGAGAAATTAACGCTGGTGGGTGTAACCGGGACCAACGGCAAAACCACGACGGTCACCTTGCTGTATCAAATGTTCAATGGTTTAGGCCACAATTCAGGTTTGATATCCACGGTTTCCTGCAGAATCGGCCAAAGAGAAATTCCCTCAACCCATACCACTCCCAACGCCATTGAAATAAATAATTTGTTATATAAAATGGTGCAAGAGGGCTGTACCCATGCCTTTATGGAGGTGAGCTCGCATGCCATGACACAGCATCGGGTAAGCGGCTTGCATTTTGCAGGCGGTCTTTTCACGAATTTGACCAGGGATCATTTAGATTACCACGGTACCATGGAAAATTATTTCATGGCCAAGCGTACTTTTTTTGACGGTTTGGGTAAGGAGGCCTTTGCTTTGTACAATGCGGATGATCCGTACGGCAAGGCTATGGTAGCCGCAAGTTCTGCTCGTTGTTATGCTTACGGATTCGAGGGAGAAGGTTCTGAACATCCTCAATTGGGCGATAACTTTTGGGGTAAGGATCTGGTATTGGATGCGTCGTCCATAAGCTATCAAGCAGAAGGTTATGTTTTGTCTTGCGGATTAAGCGGAAAGTTCAACGCTTACAATTCCTTGGCGGTTTACGCCGCGGGTAGGTTATTGGGAGGCAGTGCTGATGATTTGCAAGATGGTATGCGAAATTTGACTCCGCCAAGCGGACGTATGCAGAGCGTCAAGGGACCCGATGGCCGTTTGGGCATGGTGGATTACGCTCACACCCCCGATGCGTTGGAGCAGGTCTTGTTGACACTCAGGGGTATTGCGGGATATGGGGTTCGCATCATCACGGTCGTGGGTTGCGGAGGTGATAGGGATCGCGGCAAAAGGCCATTGATGGCCGCCATTGCCTATCTGCATTCCGATGCGGTGGTCCTAACCTCCGATAATCCACGTAACGAAGATCCGGAACAAATCCTGAATGAAATGATGGTGGGTATCCCAGAACATGCCGCCGTGATGGATTCGTCAGGTATTCACACAGGACCAAAGACGCTTATCCGCCAATCTGACAGGGCCCAGGCGATACGAATGGCTGTTCAGTGGACTAGCTCTGGCGATATGATCTTGGTTGCAGGCAAGGGCCATGAGGCCTACCAAGAAATCGCCAGCATTCGCCATCCTTTTGACGACGCGAAACAATTGCAGGAGCAATTTGAATTCTTGGAAAAATTACCGATATCCTCATCTTCTATAAGCTGAATTATGTTGTATTATCTTTTTGAGTATTTGGATAAGGTCTGGGATTTGAGTGGTGCTGGCGCTTTTCGTTTCATCACCTTCAGGGCCTCTTTGGCTGCCGCCCTTGCTTTACTCATTAGTCTTTTTATTGGAAAGAGGATTATCGACTGGTTGGTCCGTAAACAAATTGGGGAGAGTATTCGCGAAAGTGGACCGGCGGCTCACCAATCCAAAAAAGGCACCCCAACCATGGGGGGTATCATCTTGCTCATTGCGATGATCATCCCTACGTTGCTCTCCGCACGATTAGACAATATTTATGTGCTAGTTATGGTGGTGGCAACCCTTTGGATGGGGGTCATTGGCGGTGCGGATGATTATATCAAGGTTTTTCTCAAAGACAAGAATGGGCTACGCTCGCGGTCCAAAGTCATTGGACAGGTGGGCTTGGGCTTGCTCATCGCCACCTTGTTGTTCTATCATAAGGACATCGCTCACCTTGCCCTCAAGACCAACTTGCCCATTACGAAATACGGCCTTGATTATGCGAAACTTGGTTGGGACCCTACCATGGTTTGGTTAGCCTATTTCGCAATCATTGTTTTCATCGTGACCGCCGTGACCAACGCAGTGAACCTGACGGACGGTATCGACGGGCTTGCGGCCGGAACCAGCGCCATCGTGGGTACAGGATTGGGGATTTTGGCCTATATGACGGGTAACATCAAATTAGCCACTTACTTGAACATCTTGTACATCCCTGGCTCGGGAGAGGTGGTGGTCTTTATGGCGGCCTTGGTCGGAGCTTGTATAGGATTTCTTTGGTACAATGCGTACCCTGCCCAGGTTTTTATGGGCGATACCGGATCTATGGCTTTGGGCGGTGCTTTTGCGTCGGTGGCCTTGATTATCAAAATGGAATTGTTGTTGCCGATTCTTTGCGGGATATTTTTTGTGGAGAGTTTATCGGTAATCCTTCAGGTGACTTGGTTTCGCTATACCAAGCGGAAATACGGTGAAGGTCGTCGAATTTTTCGCATGGCGCCACTCCACCATCATTACGAATTAGGAGGTATGGCCGAGCCTAAAATAGTCACACGCTTCTGGATTGTGACCATCCTTTTGGTCATCATGACCTTCACCTTATTGAAATTGCGATGAAGGGTCAACGGCTATTGGTCCTCGGTGCGGGGGAAAGCGGATGCGGTGCTGCGGCTTTGGGCCAAGTATTGGGCATGGAGGTAGCCGTATGGGACCAATCCGGGATATCGCCAAGCAGATTGCAGCAGCTCGCTGCGATGGGCATTGCTGGCGAATCCAATTGTGTGAAAGAAATAGATGAATTCTCTCCTCATTTGGTAATCAAAAGTCCTGGGATTGCCCCGGAAATTCCTTTGATCCAAAGGGCTCTGGATCAAGGGTATCGTGTTGTGGATGAAATTGAATTTGCGGCGGCCCACACGCAAGCTAAATTGGTGGGAGTTACTGGTACGAACGGCAAAACCACCACCACGCTTTTAACCCATCACCTCCTTGTTCGAGGTGGTATTCGAGCTGGCCTTGCAGGCAATATGGGGAAGAGTTTTGCGGGAGCCGTTGCCTTGGATCTCCAAAAGCCCCTGGATCAAAGGCCAGAGGTTTATGTCCTTGAGGTGAGCTCATTCCAATTGGATGCTTTGGATCAAACGCGTTTTGATATCGGGGTGCTCACCAACATTACGCCGGATCATTTGGACCGCTACGGATACGTGATGCAGAATTACGTGGATTCTAAATTTAGAATGATTCGGAACATGAACCAAGAATCCCATTTTGTATGGTCTTCGGATGATCCCGTAAGTGCTGAACAAATCTTGAAGACTGCACAAGGTCCTTACCGCTCGTACACCTTTTCTTTTCGTAAACCATTGGCCTTCACCCAAGGGGCCTTTGTCGACCGTGATCATATTCATACTCATATTAACGCCGAAACTATGTCCATACCTTTGAATGAATTGGCCCTGAACGGGCGTCACAACGCCTACAATTCCATGGCTGCTGCAGTGGTTGCGCAGTTGATGGAGGTTCGCAAAGAGAGTATCCGAGAGAGCCTCACCAATTTTGATCAATTGGAGCATCGTCTCGAAAAGGTAGGCCGCGTGCGGGGTGTGGATTATATCAACGATTCCAAAGCGACTAACGTGAATTCGACGTGGTATGCCCTTGAGTCTATGGATAAACCTGTGTTATGGATTGCCGGAGGGGTGGATAAGGGCAACGATTACTCTGCTTTGATGGACTTAGTTCAGGATCGTGTCAAGGTTCTGATATGCATGGGCAAGGATAACCGGGCATTGCACGAGGCCTTTGGGGGCAAAGTCCCCGTGATGGTCAACGTCATCAGCATGCAAGAAGCCGTTCAAAGGGCCTATCAACTCTCGCAGAAGGGCGATGCGGTGCTGTTGTCCCCTGCCTGTGCCAGCTTTGATTTATTCGAAAATTATGAAGACCGTGGTAGGCAATTCAAACAATTTGTGAATAACCTCTAAGCAGAAATTTCTCCCATGACCGAATCCACCGCATTGTTCAAAGGCGATCGCACCTTATGGATCCTGATCGGGATCTTGATGGTCTTTTCGTTGCCTTTGATTTATTCGGCCACTGGACAGCTCGCCCTTAACAAGTATGATGGGAATACCGAAAAGGCCTTGTTCGGGCATGGTGCAAAACTTATGGCAGGTATGGGGCTGATGTTGCTGATGCATCGCATCCCTTATTTGTGGTGGGGTCGATTGTCCAGTTGGGGAATCTACCTTGCAGTTTCCTTGTTGTTATGGGCTTTGTTTTTTGGCCAAAACATCAACGAAGCCTCCCGATCGGTGGAAGTTCCCTACTTGAAATTTAGTTTTCAAGCCTCCGATCCCGCAAGGCTTCTTGTCTTTTTCTGGTTATCTAGAGGCCTTGCCTTGCTTGGGGATGGGATTCTGAAATTTAGGGGCGGTTGGGATAAATTGTTTTTGGGCCTTGCGGTATGCACCGCTTTGATTGCCAAAGAAAACATGTCCACGGGTTTGATGCTGATGTCCGTGGGATTGGGCTTGATATGGATAGCAGGCGCCAGGTTTCAGGATTTGCTTAAGGCCGTTGGAGCTTGTGTGGTTTTCTTGGCCTTGTTCGTGTTAGTGGGGTATGCGCTTGGATGGCCCAGGGTGGTGGTCTGGGTGAATCGGGTAGAGGCCTATTTGGATCGCGATAAATCCATCGAGCGAGAAGATTTTCAGGTGGTACAAGCCAAAATTGCCGTGGCCTCCGGGGGGTTATTTGGCAAAGGCCCAGGGAACAGTATTCAGCGCAATTTCTTGCCACATGCCTACTCGGATTATATCTATGCCATTGTGCTTGAAGAATATGGCATCTTTGGAGCGGCCTTTGTGTTGCTGTTGTACCTAGGGTTATTTTACCGAATTCGTAAAATCGCAATTCATGCCCGCTCAACGTTCGGGTCTTTGTTGGCTTCCGGTCTAGGCATGGCCCTTATGGCCCAAGCTATGGTCAACATGGCGGTCTCCGTGGATTTGTTTCCGGTAACCGGGCAGACCCTACCCTTTTTGTCCCACGGGGGTTCCTCGATTTTGATCAATGCATTGGCCATGGGGGTTGTGTTAAGCATCAGCAGGGACATGACCGGGGAGGGGGATTGGTCCGAATTGGATATAGAGGGCGATGCCGTTGCCCAGGAAGGTGAAGAAGATACCGACCGTAAGATGAATAATGGGGGAAACAGACCCGGAAAGGAGTTGGCCTATGTCTAATGCTATACAAGCCTATCGAGTCTTGATTAGCGGTGGGGGTACCGGGGGCCATGTGTTCCCGGCAATTAGCATAGCGCAGGCTTTCCAAAGGTTGGAGCCTTCCGCTCAAATCCATTTTGTGGGTGCCTTGGGCAAAATCGAAATGACCCAAGTTCCCTTGGCAGGCTTTCCTATAACAGGCCTATGGATTAGCGGCTTCCAAAGGAGTTCCCTGTGGGCCAATTGGAAATTGCCTTTGCAATTGCTTTTGGCCACGACGAAGTCCCTGATTTTGTTGCTGCAAAAGCGCCCACATTTGGTGGTGGGGGTTGGGGGTTACGCCAGCGGTCCTTTGTTATGGATGGCTCAAATGCTAGGCCTTAGGACGGTTATTCAAGAACAAAATGCAATACCGGGCAAGACCAACCTTCAACTTTCTCGTCGTGCGCAGCGCATTTATGTGGCCTTTGACGGCATGAATCGCTTCTTTGAGGAGAAGAAGATCCGTTGTTTGGGAAATCCTATACGGTCCTTGATTACCAAACCCTTGCAGGACCAGGCAGAGGCAAAGTCTCGTTGGGGTTTAAACGCCACCCTCAAAGTCATCCTTGTGTTGGGGGGTAGCCTGGGGGCAAGGGCCATTAACGAAGCCGTCGAAAAAGTTCTACGTTCTGGTGATCGTCAATACGCTTGGATTTGGCAATGCGGTAAATCCTGTGATGTCCCTCAAGATTTAATTCAAAGCATGCCCAATAAACTTATTGTACGGCCTTTTGTACAGGAAATGGATAGGGCCTATGCGGCAGCGGATCTTATCATTAGCAGAGCGGGCGCAGGGACGATGAGCGAATTGGCGGTAGTGGGCAAGCCTTGCATCTTGGTGCCATCGCCTTATGTCGCCGAAAATCATCAGCATCACAATGCCCTTCATTGGGTACAACGTAGCGCAGCCTGGATGAGCAGCGACAGAGACCTCGCTGAGGAATTACCGGACATGCTTCAGCGCTGGTCAGCTATGCACCACGATGATCCCCAAGAGAACGAGGCTGGCGCCTTGCAACAATGGGGCCAAGCCCTCAAGGCCATGGCGCTACCCGATGCAGCGGACCAGATTGCCAAGGATATGTTACAAATGATACAGGAAGGAGGGAGCCCATGAACCCTATGGCCTATAAGCGTTATTTCCTCGTGGGTATTGGGGGGATCGGCATGAGTGCCGTCGCGCGGTTCTTGTTGAGTTCCGGCAAAGAGGTAGCAGGTTACGACCGGACCGAAACGGATTTGACCCATGCCTTGTCACGGGAGGGGGCGGTTATTTTGCACCATCTGGATCCCGCGGCTTGCCCGTCTCCTTTTGATGAGCACCCGGAGCATTGTTTGGTGATTTATACCCCTGCCATTCCTTTGGATCAGGCTTGGATGAATTTTTTCAGGAACGGCAATTACACCATAATCAAAAGGTCCAGAATGTTGGGGCTATTGACCCTACGGAGGCCTACGGTAGCGGTGGCAGGGACGCACGGCAAAACCACGACCTCGTCCTTGGTCGCTCATCTGCTGCGTTGCGGCGGGGTGGATGTAACGGCATTCCTCGGTGGATTGGGCGTGAATGCAAGTTCGAATTTTATGTTGGGCGGTCCGGATTCCATGATGGTCGTGGAAGCAGACGAATACGATCGTTCCTTTCATGAATTGCAACCCCAATGGGCCGTGGTGACCAGCACCGATGCAGACCATTTGGATGTGTACGGCGATGCTGACTCGGTGCTCAAATCGTACAGACAATTTGCCCAATCGGCCAGCAAGACCTTGGTCACTCGTCATGGTTTGGACCTCAAATCCATGGAAGGGGTAACCCATCTTCGTTACGGGGAACCTTCGGGAATATGGGCGGATAACATTGCTGTTGCGGAAGGATACTTTTGGTTTGATTATTGCGGGAAAGTTGTGATCAAGGATATACCAAGCATCCTGCCCGGCACACATAATATCGAAAATGCCTTGGCGGCGATCACCATTGCCCTGGAATGCGGGGTAAATCCGGAGTCCATAGCGCCGGCGATGGCCGATTTCCGCGGCATCAAACGGCGTTTTGAATATGTGGCCCGGGGTCGCAGGCGTTGGTTGATTGACGATTATGCTCATCATCCCCGGGAAATTGAGGCTTTAATCCACGGTATTCGTTTGATGCATCCCCATAGCCGTGTTTTAGGTATTTTTCAACCTCATTTGTTCAGCAGGACCCGTGATTTTGCCGCTGAATTTGCATCCTCACTCAGTGCTTTGGATCAATGCATCTTGCTTCCCATTTATCCCGCCAGAGAACTCCCCATTGCAGGGGTGAACAGCGACCTTATTGCCAGCAACATGACCTGTCCTGTGATCAGCATTGGCCAAGATGCATTGCAGGATGGAACCTGGCTGGACACGATTTTGGCCAGCGAGGCCGATATCATTGTCACCGTTGGGGCGGGTGATTTGGATCAATATTTACCCTTGCTCTCGGAGCGAGTGATGGCGGAATCCAATGTCAAGGAAAGCGATGAAAGGTAATCTTGTCCATTGGATAAACCAGCCTGGCATCAGCAAGGTGCTGAAGGTGTTGAGAGCTGTTGTTGCGGTGGCCTTGTGCATGACGGCATGGGGGTTCGCTCAACACAATCTGGATCATGCCCGCATCAAGGGGGTGCGCATCTTTTGGCAAGACCAACACGGTCTCCATATGCTCAAGGATCAAGATGTCCACGCTTTCTTAGGCCCATTGCAGGGCAAATTCAGGACAGATATTGATCAAAAAGAAAAGTCCCTCAGGAAATTACCTTACTTATCCGAGGCAGAGCTTTGTTACGATACCGATCATGCGTTGATGGTCTTTTTGAATCACAGAGAACCGGTATTGCGGGTGTTGCCTGAACGGACCTCCGGGTATTATCTCGCTGCAGATGGGGTAAGTTTACCCTTGAAGGCGGATTTTGCGACCCCTGTTCCTGTTTTATTGGGTAAGATCCCGCTTCGTCCCTCTTTGCCATATCAATCCCGCAACAAAGGATTGACCTTAGCCCTGATGGTCAAGGAATGGATCAACAAAGACAGCCTCCTTGAACCGCTGGTGACCCAGTATATTGTCGCCGGTGCGGATTCCAATGCATTGATTTTAAGAACACTAAGCGGACAAGAGATTTGGATAGGGACCTCCATGGACCTCTCTTCTAAGCTCCGAAATTTATCTTCTTTTTACAGGTTTGCTCCTGCAGACTCTGCGCCTGAATCATTTCGTTCCATCAATTTAGTTTTCAAAAATCAAATCGTATGCCGTTGAATTTTCTCACTTTTCGAACTTCATCTACCGTTCAGCCTGCTCCAAACGAGAGCCCTGCTGCACAAACGCCAGAATTACCTTTGGTGGTCGGATTGGATATAGGGACTACCAAAATTTGCGCAGTCGTAGCCAGGCGTAACGAAAATGGCAAGGTGGACATTTTGGGCATGGGTAAGGCCGTATCCCATGGCGTCAACCGTGGTACGGTCGCGAATATTGAATCAACTGTGAAGTCCATCACCGAAGCGGTTACCGAGGCTGCGGCTTCTTCCGCCGTCGATATTGGAACCGTCAATGTGGGCATTGCGGGTCAACATATTCGTAGCCATCAGCAAAGAAATATGTTGACAAGGCACGACAATCAAACCGAAATATCACTTGAAGATGTGGATCGTTTGCGGAACGAAATTTTTCGGGTACCGCAGCAGGCCGGATACGAAATCATCAATGTCCTCGCACAGGACTACATCGTGGATGGCGAGAAAGATATTACCAATCCTGTGGGCATGAGTGGAATTACCTTGGAAGGCATGTTTCATGTCATTACGGGATCTGTCGGGGCTATCATGAACATCAAGCGTTGCGTAGAGAAGGCCGATTTGGAAATTGAGGGCCTTACCTTGGAACCTTTGGCTTCAGCACAGGCAGTGTTAGGAGAGGATGAAAAAGAAGCCGGCGTGGTGTTGGTCGATATCGGAGGCGGTACGACAGACATCGCTATTTTTCATCAAAACATTATTCGCCACACCGCGGTGATACCCTTGGGAGGAAATGTCATTACACACGACATTCAAGAAGGTTGTTCTGTGCTTTTTGATCAAGCGGAAGCCTTGAAAACTCGTTTTGGTTCTGCCGTCGTGCATAGCAACATGGCCAATGAGGTGGTTTCCATACCGGGTCTTCGAGGAAGAGAGCCCAGGGAGGTTTCTGTGCATACCCTGGCTAGTATTATCTCGGCTCGTGTCAAAGAAATTATTCAGCATGTTCAATTTGAAATTCGTAACTCAGGTTATGAAAAGCGGTTGAGTGCTGGAATCGTCCTTACCGGGGGCGGTGCACAACTTTCTAATATCAAGCTTCTTTTCTCGGTACTTACCGGCCTAGAGGCTCGTATCGGTGATTCCAGGGAGCATTTATGCAACGCCTCGGAGGAATTAAAATCTCCGATTTATGCAACAGTGGCAGGTCTGGTCTTGACTTCTTTGGCTGATTTGGATTATCGTGAAAAGACTCGGGTACAAGCCGATGAAGATACAGAGGCAACGATGACTAAACAACCTTCACCTCCACCACGCCAAGAGGATCCCAAAGGTCTTTTGAACAGGTTGCTTAAAGGTTTAGGTGGCATCCTCTCGGACCCTGATTTGAATCAAAATTATCGCCGATAAAAGCCCCATGAAGCAGTTTTCGTAATTCATCTACATTTAGCCAATATAAAATTTATAATTCACTTTAACCTTAACATTTAAATCTAACCTATGAACGTAATGAGCAATTTTCAATTCAGCTTGGGCTCCAACCCCAACGCCATCATCAAGGTTATCGGTATCGGAGGGGCAGGAGGCAACGCGGTGAACCACATGTTTCAGAAAGGCATCAAGGATGTGGACTTTCTGGTTTGCAATACCGATTACCAAGCTTTGGAGCGAAATTTGGTTCGCAATCGTTTGCAACTGGGTCCCTTTTTGACGGAAGGGAGAGGGGCAGGTAATCAGCCGGAGATTGGCAGGCAGGCTGCTGTGGAAACCATGGAAGATTTCAAAGAGTTGATTGGATCCGATACCAAAATGGTTTTTATTACGGCTGGTTTAGGGGGCGGAACAGGAACAGGTGCTGCTCCGGTATTGGCCGAGGCCTGCAGGGCCTTGGATATTTTGACCGTTGGGATTGTGACCTTGCCCTTCAGTTTTGAAGGCAAGAAGCGTTTGGAGCAGGCCGAAGATGGATTGAGGGAATTGCGTCAATTCTGCGATACGACCTTGGTCATTAGCAACGATAAGGTGAGGGAATTGTTCGGGAATTTGGTCTTCAAAGAAGCCTTTGCGAAAGCTGATGATGTGTTAGCGTCAGCAGCCAAGGGTATTGCCGAAATAATCACGGTCGATGGTTATGTCAATGTCGATTTTGCAGATGTCAAGACAGTCCTTCATCGCAGCGGCAAAGCCGTCATGGGTAATGGTCAAGCCTCCGGTGAAAATCGTGCCATCGAAGCAGTTCGTATGGCCTTGTCGTCACCCCTCTTGAGTGAAAACGATATTTCCGGTGCCAGAAATATTTTGATCAACCTAAGCAGCGGCTTGGATGATCCTATTCGATTGGATGAAATTGGGGAAGTGAATGATTACGTGCAAACCGAAGCCGGAGCAGGAACGGATGTGATTTGGGGAAATTGTACGGACGAAACCTTGGGCGATGCCATGCGTGTCACCTTGATTGCCACTGGATTTGAGGGTCAGAATAATAGAATTTATGGTGCGGTCAAAGGTTCATCGGCAACAGGTTCTGGTTTTCCGGTAGAAAATCCAGGTCCAGTGACGGTTCACCAGCTGGATGCCAAGGAGGCCACGGTTGAGCAACCCAAGCCTTCGGAATTGGATCCCAAAGAGGCTTTGGAAGCAACCCGCAAAATGTTGGAGAAAGAATGGACTTTCTCGGAACCTGTCGCTGCGGATCCTGCCAATCATTCCGATCATGCATGGAAGGAGGACCAAGAAAATTTACCCTTATTCACGGTGATTGATGAAGGCCCATCCATCGATCTTCAAACCACGGTGGACGCTGAACCATCCGAAAAGAACTTGTTCACCACGGTTTGGACTTTGGAGGATCAGCCCTCAACTAAAGCCGAAGATCAGGGATCTGAATCGGATAAGTCAAGCATGGCGACGCCAACTTCGGAAATCACATCCAACGACAAGCCCGTAGCCCAGGATGAGGGGTCTGTTGAGGCCGAAATCAATCCTTTCTTTGGTTACGATGGAACGGTGGAATGGGATTTGGCGGTGGATGAACCAACGCTAACCTCAACACCCAACGAAGTAACCCCCCTTGTGGAGGATAGAGTTCAGGAGGTTTACGCGACAGGGCCCAACGAGGATGATGTGTTGACCCGTTCACGCCAAAGGATACAGAATCTTCGCAAACTCAACAGCCTGATTAATGCCCCCGGAATGCCTTCGTTGGAGGAGTTGGAGAAAGTGCCGGCCTATGTTCGTGCCGGGTATCAGCCCGATCTGGCACCGGGGAGCGCTGAAATGCCTTTAAGCCGCACGAGCATTGGTATAGGTCAAGGTAATTCAGGGATTATTCAAACCGGAAATCGTTATCTGCATGATAACGTGGATTAATTCGCGGGAGATCTCCAAACAATAAGCCAGATAGGATAGTTAAATCAAAGCAACTCCCAAAGTCTAGACCCTGAATCCCGCCTATGTTTATTGGAATCCTTCAAGAAAATTCTCCAGAACAAAGAGTGGCCGCTGGACCGGACCTCGTCCAAGCATGGTTGTCTAAGGGTCATACCGTATGGGTTGAATCAGGTGCCGGTGCATTGGCCGCCTATACCGACGAGGAGTACCATGCCGTTGGTGCTCAAATGGGCCCGCGTTCCGCTTTGCCGACAGAAGTTCAGGCCTTAATTACAGTACGTTGCCCCGATGCCAGCGGGCTATCCTCTTCGGGCAAACCTTGGGCCGAGGCTTGGTTGAACACTGCTCGAGACCAAGGTGCTCAAGGGGAAACGAGATGGTTGATTGGAACCTTGGCCCCGGACCGTAACGTGGATATCTTGAAGCACTGGGCTTCCTTTGGTCTGAACATTTTGACTTTGGACGCCTTGCCCAGAATAACCCGTGCGCAGAGCATGGATGTTCTTTCCAGCCAAGCCTCCATCGGGGGATACCAGGCAGTTCTTGAAGCGGCCACCTTGCTTCCGCGTTGCTTCCCCATGATGATGACCGCCGCGGGCACCATTGCACCGGCAAGGGTCCTGGTGGTTGGCGCAGGGGTTGCGGGTTTGCAAGCCATTGCCACAGCCAAGCGATTGGGCGCAGTCGTGATGGCTTTTGATACCAGGCCTTCCGTCAAAGAGCAGGTGGAGAGCCTGGGGGCGCGTTATGTGGAGGTGGAAGGCGCCGTCGAGGACCTCAAGGCTGGAGGTTACGCCGTTGAACAAAGCGAAGAATACCGTCAGCGTCAGCAATTGATGTTGGAACAAGAATTGCTCAAGGCCGATGTGGTCATCACCACTGCTCAGATCCCGGGGCGCAAAGCTCCTGTCCTCTTACCCTCATCTCTCTTGGAACGTATGAAGGAAGGTTCTGTTGTTATCGACCTGGCCGCTGCATCCGGCGGAAATTGCGAAGGCACGGTGGACGGTGAAAACCTTCGATTAGGTCGAGCCTTGGTTTGCGGCCGCTCCGCACCTGCCTCTGCCAAAGCTCAGGATGCCAGCCGCATGTATGCCCGCAATTTATTGGCCTTCACGACCTTGCTAGAATCTTTGGATTCACCTGCCCTGTGGGGGCTGGGAAATGACGAAATCGTTCGTGCCTGTTGTTTAGCCGAAGCTGGACTTTGGAAAAATTCCAATTGACCATGACCGTTTGGTTTCCTCAAGGGTCAATACCTTCCAATATGGGCTACTCCCTGCCTATTAGCTCTTTTACCAACCTTTAATTTTTGAATTTATGGAATTCAGTGTTCGAGAAATTCCCGCATTGATTGAAAGTGTTTTGCCTGAATTGTATTTGTTGATCTTGGCGGTGTTTCTGGGCATCGAGGTCATTGGACGTGTTCCCCAGGTGCTCCATACCCCTTTGATGTCGGGCTCGAATGCTTTATCCGGGGTAGTGGTGATTGGATCCATCTTGATGGTGGGCAGGGCCGAAGATGCTCACTGGTCTGTTTTGGTTTTGGCTTCTTTGTCTTTGGTGCTGGCCACGGTTAATGTAGTTGGCGGATTTGCAGTGACCGCTCGCATGCTCAATATGTTCCGCAAAAAGAAATAAATATGGAAACCCCTATCCAAATCGGTTACTTGGTCGCCCTTGTTTGCTTTGTGTTGGGTATCAAGGGCATGAGCCATCCTGATACGGCCCGTAGGGGCAATTGGACCTTGGCCTTGGGGATGGGACTGGCCACTTTGGTCACCTTGATGCAACCCGGCTTAGGCAATCTGCCCTTGATTTTGATCTCCTTGGCCCTGGGGTCTTGGTGGGGAATGCGGATGTCCTCCAAAGCCCAAATGACCGAAATGCCTCAAATGGTCTCCTTGCTTAACGGCTTTGGGGGCTTGGCCGCAGCCCTGGTTGCCCTTTCCGAAGTCGTGGACATGTTCTACGGGAATGCGATGGTGAATTTGTTGATGGAGGTTATGGGCATGGGAGTCTTGGGCCAATATTATCTCCTGTTCTATGTGGTTACTTTAATGATTAGCCTTGCGGTAGGAGGAATTTCGTTTACCGGTTCGGTGATGGCCATGGCTAAATTGGACGGCAAAGTGAGCGGTCAGCCGCTTCGCTTTCCCATGCAGGGCTTGGTGACCAACGGCCTTTTGGTGATCATGCTGGTCCTTACGGTGGCCATTGCCACTTTGCCATCCTACGCGTTACCCCTTATTGTGACTTTGATGATATTGTCCTTGGTTTACGGGGTTTTGTTTGTGCTGCCTATAGGCGGGGCGGATATGCCGGTGGTGATCTCCTTTTTGAATTCGCTCACTGGACTCACGGCGGCGACGACGGGCTTGCTCTTTGATAACCGGGCGATGTTAATGGGTGGGGTCTTGGTAGGGGCTTCGGGAATTTATTTGACCATGCTTATGTGCAAAGCCATGAACAGGACGCTTGGAGCGGTGCTTTTGGGTCAGTTTAACTCGGGATCGGGTCAAGCGGCCCGGGAGCTGAGTGGGCAAATCAAAGAAATTGGCCTTTATGACACGGCGGTTCTTTTGGCCTATTCTTCGCGGGTTGTCGTGGTGCCCGGATACGGGTTGGCGGTGGCTCAGGCTCAGCACCTGGTTCATGAATTGGAAAAAATCCTTGCAGCCAAAGGGGCCGAATGCAAATACGCCATTCATCCCGTTGCCGGTCGTATGCCGGGTCATATGAATGTCCTGCTGGCCGAAGCCGATGTCTCCTACGATTTGTTGGTGGAAATGGAGGCCATTAACCCGGATTTCCCGCTCACGGATGTGGTATTGGTCATCGGGGCCAATGATGTCGTCAATCCGGCCGCAGAGAACGATCCCGGTAGTCCTATTTACGGCATGCCCATTCTGCAAGTTCATCAAGCCCGGAACATCATTGTCATCAAAAGGTCCATGGCGGCAGGCTATGCCGGGGTCGAAAACGAATTGTTCTACGATCCCAAAACCCGCATGTTGTTTGGGGATGCCAAGGCAGTTCTGGGTGACCTGATCCAAGCGATAAAAGGGCTGTAAATTTTTTTTCCGAAATCGGTGAATTGTGTGCAATTTTGTAGGGTAGAAGATTGTGGTTGTTAAAAGCCTCCATGGTTTACTCAACAGCTTTAATTTCCTTCCCTTATCACCACAAGTTTCTTACCACACCATAAACCATGTCCAACGATTACGCCGAACTCCATTACAAAGGCCAAATTTTTAAACTTCCCCTGCTAGTCGGTACCGAAAACGAACCGGCAATCGATATTTCCAAATTGAGAGACGAATCCGGTTTGGTGACTTTGGATATAGGTTACAAAAACACAGGTGCCACCAAATCCTCGGTGACCTTCATTGATGGAGATGCCGGGATCTTAAGTTATCGAGGATACCCGATTGAGCAATTGGCGGCCCATTCCACTTTTATGGAGGTGTCGTACTTGTTAATTTATGGTGAACTTCCTACTTCAACTCAGCTGGATGATTTCAACCATAGCGTCACTCACCGAACCTTGGTTCATGAAAACATTAAGAAATTCCTTGATGCTTATCCCGCTTCCACCCACCCTATGGGCGTTTTGATGAGCACCATGGCATCTCTGTCCAGTTTTTATCCTAATTCCCTGATTCCCGACAGGCCCTTGGCCGAAATGAACAGGACTTATCATCGCCTCCTTGCTAAAATGGCCACCATAGCTGCATGGACCTACAAGAAGTCCTTGGGTCATCCCTACATGTACCCCAACAACAAACTGGATTACGTGAGTAATTTCTTACAGATGATGTTCGGTCATCGGACAGACGATTATATCGCCGATCCGGTGGTGGTCGATGCTTTGAACAAATTGCTCATTCTCCATGCCGATCACGAGCAAAATTGCTCAGCATCTACGGTGCGATTGGTGGGATCATCCCACGCCAATATCTATGCAGCGGTCGCGGCTGGATTCGGCGCATTATGGGGTCCCTTGCATGGCGGTGCCAATCAATCTGTCATTGAAATGCTAGAACAAATTCGTGCAGAGGGTGGGCAAGTGGCCAAATTTGTTGCCAGGGCCAAAGACAAGAACGATTCCTTCAGGCTTATGGGATTTGGTCACCGAGTGTACAAAAACTTTGACCCACGGGCACGCATTATCAAAGAGGCTTGCGATCAGGTCCTCAACAAATTAGGGGTAAGCGATCCAGTCTTGGATATAGCCAAACAATTAGAGCACACCGCTTTACAAGATGAATACTTCATAGAACGGAAGTTATATCCGAACGTTGACTTTTATTCCGGTATCATTTACCGGGCCATTGGAATTCCTACCGATATGTTCACGGTCATGTTTGCGCTTGGCCGCTTACCCGGCTGGATTGCACAGTGGAAAGAAATGCGTGAAATGAACGAGCCCATCGGTAGGCCTCGACAGGTTTATATGGGTCATCCTCGCAGGGACTATGTCCCGATAGCCAAACGCTAAGGCTAGCCGTTATAGTTTGCCAATGCACCCCCATTGTGCTGAATCCTAACGGTGGTATGCCTCTTCGATTTCGTCGGTGAGGATGGGTAAGCTGCTCATCAAATCCACCGGACCTTGCTCGGTGACCAAAACATCGTTTTCGATCCGAATCCCCAATCCCTCTTCGGGGATGTAGATCCCCGGCTCGCAGGTGATCAGCATACCGGCCTGCAGGGGTTCGAACCTGGCGCCTACATCATGGACGTCAATACCTAGGAAATGCCCAGTACCGTGAGGAAAATATTTCTTGTAGGCGGGGTTGGCCGAATCTTGTTTTTGAATGTCTTTATCGGTGAGGAGACCAAGACCTAAAAGAGCATCTTGCATGAGAAGAGCGGACTCTTTGTTGTACTGATCCAAAGAGCGACCCACCGTCAAGAGCGCCATCGATTGCCGTTGAACATGGAGAACGGCGTCGTATACCTCTTTTTGCCTGGCGCTGAATCGACCATTTACTGGCACACAGCGGGTCAAATCGGCCGCATAATGGGCATAATTGGCGCCAAAGTCCATGAGCATGAGGTCTCCGTCTTGGCATTGCCCGTCATTTCGGGTATAATGAAGAATGCATGCATGGGCGCCCGATGCCATAATGGGCTCAAAACTGAAGCCTTCTGCGCCTTGGCTGAGCATAGTTCCTGCCAAAATGGCCTCCACTTGATACTCTTTGAGCCCTGGTTTGAGGGCTTTGACTGCTTCCATGAAAGCCTGGTGGGTGATCTCGATTGCCTTACGGATGGCCACGAGCTCTTGATCCTGCTTGACGGAGCGCAGCCGATCCAGAATAGGGGAAGCCCGATGATAGCCGTGCAGCGGGAAATCTGCGCGGAGTTGATTCTCGAGCCTTTGGGCAGCACTCGTAACAGGGGATTTGGAGGCCCGGTCGTTTTCGTTAAGCGCCAGCCAACAATCCGTGGCATACTTCATTTGGGTCCACAGGGCCGTCTCAAATTCCTTGTGCCACATGACTTCTTGAATGCCGGACAGAGCCGATGCTTCGGCCAGGTTATACCTTGGGCCTTCCCAAACTGCCAGCTGGGGGCTGGTTTCCCTGACAAACAGGACCTCTCGGAATGCAGGATTGGGACAATCCGGGAACAAAAGGAGGGCAGTCTGCTCCTGATCGATGCCGGTTAACCAATACAAATTGGAGTCAGGCTTGTAGGGGTAGAAAGCGTCTCCGTTGGAAGGAACTTGGTCGGATGAAACCAAGACCGCGATCGATCCGGGGGGCAATTGCGCGGCAAAACGATGCCGATTGGCTGCATACAAGGAGGAATTCAGGGGTTGATAGCGCATTTTCTGGTTATTTTCCAAAGGTAAGGCCAGCAAATGAGCCGAGAAGAGATTTTTGTGGATAAAGTCCCCTTGAACCTCGAATTTGTTTAAAAAAATGGCCTATTGCCTTGGAATTACACACAAAATAACCTACTTTTGCACTCCCTCAAAAATAGGGTATTCCGAACAACCCCAGAAACCGAACTTATGCCCACCATTCAGCAATTGGTCAAAAACGGACGTGAACACAAAGCGGACAAGAGCAAATCCCCCGCCTTGGATTCTTGTCCCCAGCGTCGCGGGGTCTGCACCCGCGTTTACACCACCACCCCCAAAAAGCCCAATTCTGCGATGAGGAAAGTGGCCCGTGTTCGTTTGACCAACCAAAAGGAGGTCAACGCCTATATCCCGGGGGAGGGTCACAATTTGCAAGAGCACTCCATTGTATTGATACGCGGTGGTCGTGTGAAAGACCTGCCCGGTGTCCGTTACCATATTATCCGCGGTGCTTTGGATACCGCCGGTGTGAATGGCCGCAAACAAGGCCGTTCCAAATACGGTGCCAAGGCCAAACAAGCCGCTGCACCAACCAAAGGCAAGGGTGGCAAATAATAATTTAATAGTTCATAAGGTTAAGTCATGAGAAAAACCGCTGCCAAAAAGCGCTTCGTTGAACCGGATCCCAAATTCCAAGACGAAATCGTCACCAAGTTCATCAACAATATGATGTACGACGGGAAGAAGAGTACCGCAAGTCAGATTTTCTACGAAGCGGTAGAAAACATCGAAAAGAAATTATCCGAGCCCGGTATCGAAGTATGGCGCCGTGCCCTGAACAATGTGATGCCCAGTGTGGAGGTCAAGAGCCGCCGTGTGGGCGGTTCTACCTTCCAGGTCCCTGTAGAAGTCAAGCCAAACCGCAAACAGGCCCTGGGAATGCGTTGGTTAATTGGTTATGCGCGCAAACGAAACGAAAAGACCATGACCGATAAACTGACTGCCGAAATCATTGCTGCTTCCAAAGGGGAAGGAGCCGCCGTCAAGAAGAAAGAAGACACTTACCGCATGGCCGAAGCCAACAAAGCCTTCTCACATTTCCGATTCTAAACCTATTCCAAACTTAAGCCACCAAGGTTCATACCCCTACACCATGTCACAGAAGGATTTAGGCTTTACCCGCAATATCGGAATTGCAGCCCATATTGATGCCGGCAAAACCACGACCACAGAGCGCGTTCTCTATTATACCGGGATGACCCACAAAATTGGGGAGGTCCACGACGGGGCCGCCACCATGGACTGGATGGCCCAAGAACAAGAGCGTGGGATCACCATTACCTCCGCTGCGACCAAAACCTCTTGGAAATGGCAAGACAAGGAGTATGCGGTGAACATCATTGATACCCCGGGTCACGTGGATTTCACTGTAGAGGTTAACCGCTCCCTCCGCGTTTTGGATGGTTTGGTTTTCTTGTTCTCTGCTGTGGATGGCGTAGAACCTCAATCCGAAACTAATTGGCGCCTCGCCGACAATTACAAAGTGCCCCGCTTGGGCTTTGTGAACAAAATGGACCGTCAAGGATCTGACTTCTTCAAAGTTTGTCAGCAGGTCAAAGACATGTTGGGTTCCAATGCAGTGCCTATTCAGATCCCTATCGGGGACGAAGAACATTTCAAAGGTGTGGTGGATTTGATCACCAACCAAGCCATTGTTTGGGATGAAGCCTCCAAAGGAATGACATTCGAGGTGATTGATATGCCTGCCGACTTGGTGGATGAAGCCCACAAATACCGTCAGCAACTCATCGAAGTCTGTGCTGAATACGATGACGCCTTGTTGGAAAAGTTTTTTGATAATCCAGATTCCATTACCCAAGAAGAAATTCGTTCAGCTTTGCGCAAAGCGGTTTGTGACCAAAAGGTCGTTCCGATGCTTTGCGGTTCCGCCTTCAAAAACAAAGGGGTTCAAGCAGTATTGGATGCAGTTTGTGCCTTCCTGCCGGCTCCTGTTGATCAGGAGGCCGTTACCGGTACCAATCCCAAAACCGACGTAGAAGAATCACGGAAGCCTTCGGTGGATGCTCCGTTCTGTGCCCTTGCTTTCAAAGTAGCAACCGATCCTTTTGTAGGTCGTTTGGTATTTTTCCGAGTGTATAGCGGTCGTCTGGACGCGGGTTCCTATGTGATGAAGGTCCGTAACGAGCCAGATAAAGGAATTGTTATGGAGAAAGAGCGTATTTCACGCCTTTTCCAAATGCACGCCAACGATCGTAAGGCGATTGAGTTTGTCGAAGCAGGTGATATCTGCGCGGCGGTGGGCTTTAAAGACATCAAAACCGGCGATACACTTTGTGCCGAAAATGCTCCTATTATCCTGGAGGCCATGCAGTTTCCTGACCCGGTGATAGGTTTGGCGATTGAGCCCAAAACGCAGGCCGATTCGGATAAATTGGGCAATGCCCTCGCCAAGTTGGCCGAGGAAGACCCAACCTTCAAAGTCAAAACCGACGAAGACACCGGGCAGACCATTATCTCCGGTATGGGCGAATTGCACCTCGAAATCATCGTGGATCGTCTGCGTCGCGAATTCAAAGTAGAATGCAACCAGGGCGCACCTCAGGTAAACTACAAAGAAGCCATTACGGCCCCTGTAACCCATCGTGAAGTCTACAAGAAACAAACCGGTGGTCGTGGAAAGTTTGCCGATATTTTCGTCGAGATCATACCCGGCGATTTGGAGAAACCAGGCTTGGAGTTTCTTAATGAAATCGTCGGTGGTGCTGTACCAAGAGAATTTATTCCATCGGTGGAGAAAGGATTTGCAGCAGCCATGGCGAACGGTGTTTTGGCTGGATTCACAATGGATTCTCTGAAAGTAAGGTTGTTTGACGGAAGTTTCCACGCGGTGGACTCTGATTCTCTTTCATTTGAAATTGCAGCCCGTACCGCTTTCCGTGAAGCTTGCCGCAAAGCCAACCCAATCTTGTTGGAGCCCATCATGAAAGTGGAAGTCATTACTCCAGAAGACTATATGGGGGATGTTATTGGTGACCTCAACAAGCGTAGAGGCCAAATGCAAGGCATGGATTCCCGCAACGGTGCCCAGGTGATCAAAGCTCAAGTGCCCTTGGCGGAGATGTTTGGTTACGTGACAGTCCTAAGGACCTTGACTTCCGGTCGCGCAACCTCCACCATGGAGTTTTCGCATTATACCGAAACACCCAAGAATATTTCTGAAGATGTATTGGCCAAATACAAGGCCATGAAAGCCGAAAAAGACTAAATTCCGTTATGAGCCATCGTATTCGCATCAAACTCAAGTCCTACGACCACAACCTGGTCGATAAATCGGCGGAGAAAATTGTCAAGACCGTCAAAATGACGGGCGCTGTGGTTAGTGGTCCAATTCCATTGCCTACGGAGAAGAAAATTTACACCGTTCTCAAATCCCCACACGTCAACAAGAAGGCGCGTGAGCAATTTCAATTGTGCTCCTACAAAAGAGTAATGGACATTCATAGTTCATCCTCCAAAACAGTGGACGCCCTCATGAAATTGGAATTGCCAAGCGGTGTGGATGTAGAAATCAAAGTCTAACGTTATGTCAGGTATTATAGGTAAGAAAATTGGTATGACCTCGGTTTTTGCAGCCGATGGTGCAATGATTCCTTGTACAGTATTGGAAGCTGGACCCTGTGTTGTCACCCAAGTACGTACCAAAGACAAGGACGGTTACGAGGCAATTCAACTTGCCTACGGTGATCGTAAGGAGAAATCCTCGAATAAGCCTGCAATTGGTCACTTCAAGAAGGCAGGAACCGGCCCCAAAGCCAAGGTTACTGAATTTCAGGGATTCGATCGCGATCTTCAATTGGGAGATCAAGTGGATGTAACCCTCTTCAGCGAGGGAGATAAGGTTGATGTGATCGGAGTCACCAAAGGTAAAGGCTTCCAAGGGGTGGTCAAGCGTCATGGTTTCGGCGGTGTTGGTGGACAAACTCACGGTCAGCATAATCGATTGAGAGCGCCAGGTTCCTTGGGGGCATCCTCATTCCCAAGCCGCGTTTTCAAAGGCATGCGTATGGCGGGTCAAACTGGTGTCGTTCGTTGTACCGCTCAAAATTTACAAATTGTTAAAGTATATCCTGAACAAAATCTACTCGTCGTAATGGGCTCTGTTCCAGGCGCCAACGGGTCATGGGTTTTGGTTCGCAAATAAGATCGTCATGGAAACCGCTATCTACTCTCGTTCAGGCCAAGTCACCGACCGCAAGGTTGTTTTGGATGATCAGGTTTTCTGCCCTGAGCCCAATGATCACGCCATTTATCTTGATGTGAAATTGCACCTGGCCAATCGTCGTCAGGGAACTGCCAAAGCCAAAGAAAGGTCCGAAATGAGCGGATCAACCCGTAAGCTTTTTCGTCAGAAAGGAACCGGGGGAGCACGTCGTGGCGATATCAATAGCCCATTGCTTTACGGAGGTGCTCGCGTTTTTGGACCTAAACCAAGGGATTATTCATTCAAATTGAACAAAAAGCTCCGCCAATTGGCCCGCCGCTCTGCCCTTTCCTACAAGATTCAAGGAAATCAGCTGTTTGTGATCGAAGACTTCTCCATGGACATGCCCAAGACTAAGGAGTTCGTGAACCTTCTCAACGGTTTCCAACTCGCAGGTCGTAAGGTCATCCTAGTGACCGGGGACAAAGAGACGAACCTCGTGCTTTCTGGACGGAATATCCCCAACGCCCGCGTTATGTTGGCCCAGGATTTGAATACCTACGACATGATGAACGCACATTGTTTGTTGATCCAGCACAGTGCTGTCGCTAAAATCCAAGAAACCCTTAGCTAATTCTCATGGAAACGCTTAAGAAGCCGGTTGTAACCGAGAAAATGACCCGCCTCACGGAGAAGCATCAGCAGTATGCCTTCAAAGTGGACAAAAGGGCTAACAAAATTCAAATCCGTAGCGCCGTGGAGGCTATGTACGGTGTGACCGTGGAGTCTGTGAACACCATGCGTTATGCAGGCAACTCCCGCAATCGTAATACCAAAGGCGGTTTGGTTCGTGGTCGTACCGATTCGTTCAAGAAAGCTATTGTGACGCTCAAGGCAGGAGAGAATATTGATTATTACTCCAGCCTATAAACTATTGTTATGTCAGTTAAACGATTTAAGCCGCTAACCCCCAGCCTTCGCTTCAAGGTAGCCAATACTTTTTCGGAGCTCACTACCGATAAGCCGGAGAAGTCTCTCATGGCACCTTTATCCAAATCCGGTGGACGTAACCGTGATGGTCGCATGACTATGCGCTACATCGGGGGTGGTCACAAAAGGATGTACCGCTTGGTGGACTTCCGCAGAGACAAACACGATATCTCTGCCACCGTCCAAAGTGTTGAATACGATCCCAATCGTTCGGCTTTCATCGCCCTTCTGTTCTACACAGACGGCGAAAAGCGTTATATTCTCGCTCCCAAAGGTTTGAAAGTGGGCGATAAGGTCATGGCTGGCAAAAAGGCTACCCCGGATACCGGGAATTGCATGTTCTTATCGGATGTGCCCTTGGGATCCAGTATCCATAACATTGAACTGCGCCCAGGCCGTGGTGGCCAAATGGTCCGCTCTGCAGGGAATTCCGCTATTCTTGCTGCCCGGGATGGTCTATACGCCATCATCAAATTGCCTTCCGGTGAAACTAGGATGGTTTTGCAATCGTGCACGGCCACGATTGGTACCCTATCGAACGAGGATCACTTGTTGGAAATCAGCGGTAAAGCTGGTAGATCTCGTTGGTTAGGTCGCCGTCCCCGTGTTCGTGGTGTAGCGATGAATCCTGTGGATCACCCGATGGGTGGAGGTGAAGGACGCGCTTCCGGGGGACACCCGCGCTCTCGCAAGGGTATTCCATCCAAGGGATACAAAACCCGCAGAGGTAAGCGCCCATCCGATCGCCTCATCGTGAAGCGTCGTAGTTAATTCCTTGTAATCGTCTGACTTTATATTTTATAATCCTTATGCCCCGCTCTCTCAAAAAAGGCCCCTTTGTGGAATACACCCTCGAACGGAAAATCGAGGCCATGAACAATGGCGCCAAAAAAACAGTCATCAAAACATGGTCCAGAAGGTCCATGGTGATTCCTGAATTTGTTGGACATACCATCGCCGTCCACAACGGCAATAAGTTCATTCCAGTTTATGTCACCGAAAACATGGTTGGCCATAAACTGGGTGAGTTTTCACCAACCCGTACTTTCCGTGGTCACTCAGGAAACCGCAAATAATATAATCATGGAAGCACAAGCTATACTCAGAGATTGTCCAACATCGCCTCAGAAGATGCGTCTTCTGGCCGATATGATCAGGGGTCGTCAGGTAGACCAAGCCCAGGGTTTGTTGAAGTTTTCCAAGAAGGATGCTTCGATCCGTCTCGAAAAATTATTAATGTCTGCCGTAGCCAATTGGATGCGCAAAAACGAAGATCAAAGCCTTGAGGCCTCCTCCCTTTACGTGAAGAAAATTTTTGTGGATGGGGGACGTATGATGAAAAGACTTCGTCCAGCCCCACAAGGAAGGGGTCATCGTATTCTCAAAAGATCCAATCATATCACCATCATCGTGGACGCATCCGTCAATACCGAAAACGCATAATCGAATGGGACAAAAAACCAATCCAATCAGCTTAAGGCTGGGATACATCAAAGGCTGGGATTCCAACTGGTTTGGCGGCAAAAACTACGCCGACAAAATTCTGGAGGACGACAAAATCCGCCGCTACCTTAATGCCCGTATCAACAACGGCGGCGTGTCCAAGCTTGTCTTGGAGCGAACCCTGAAGCGGATTATCATCACCATTCACACGAGCCGGCCCGGAATTATTATCGGTAAGCAGGGTCAAGAAGTTGATCGAATCAAGGAGGAAATCAAAAAATTGACCCAGAAAGAGATTCAAATTAATATCCACGAAATCAAAAAACCTGAGTTGGAAGCGGCCTTGGTTGCGGAGAATATTGCCCGCCAATTGGAAGGCAGAGTTTCTTTCCGTCGTGCCATGAAGATGGCCTTGGCCAGCACCATGCGTCTCAATGCCGAAGGAATCAAGGTCATGGTTTCTGGCCGTTTGGGTGGAGCAGAAATTGCCCGTACAGAGCAATACAAAGAAGGACGTATTCCATTGCATACATTGCGTGCCGATATTGATTACGCTCTCAAAGAGGCCCAAACTGTTTACGGCAAAATTGGTGTGAAGGTGTGGATATGCCGCGGCGAAGTATTCGGCAAAAGAGATCTTTCGCCCAATGTAGGCGTAAGCGCCGGCTCAGGTGCTCCACGTTCCGAACAAGGAGGTCGCGGGGATCGTCCAGGTGGAAGAGACCGTCGTAGTCCACGTGGTGAGGGTCGCTCCGAAGGCCGTGGCGGGGATCGTCGCAACAGAAACTAAGTGAATTGGTAATTTAATAACCATGTTACAACCAAAAAGAACCAAGTTCCGCAAAACCCACAAAGGCAGGGTGCATGGAATGGCTACACGAGGAGCCGAATTGTCCTTCGGCAGCTTTGGACTCAAATCCCTTGAGGCCAAGTGGATCACTTCGCGTCAGATTGAATCCGCTCGTATTGCGGTCACTCGCTTTATGAAAAGGGAGGGTCAAGTTTGGATACGTATTTTTCCGGACAAACCCATAACGAAGAAGCCTGCCGAGGTGCGTATGGGTAAGGGTAAAGGTTCACCGGAATATTGGGTGGCCGTTGTGAAGCCTGGTACCTTGATTTTTGAAGCCGAAGGCGTTCCCTTGGATGTAGCCCGTGAAGCCCTTCGATTGGCGGCCCAAAAGCTCCCCGTTTCCACCTCCTTTGTGGTTCGTCGTGACTACGTAACCGAAGCGAAGAGCGCTTAATCCTAAAACATCAATCTAAGAAACCCTTTGATCTCCGAATCATTTTTCGCTGTACTCATGAAAAAAACAGATCTTAAATCCCTTAGCGTTGCCGAATTGCAAGAACGCATTCGGGACGAAAAGGCCATCCTTCAGAAGCTTCGCTTCACCCAGGTGGTTTCAGCCGTCGAAAACCCAATGCGCATCCGCGAAACCCGTAGAGAAGTCGCAAGAACTATGACCGAACTCAACGCCCGTTTGCGCCAAACCCCTAACGCCTAATCATCTGCTCCATGGAAGATAATCAATCCGCCGTTACCCCTACAACAATATCTGCAACAACGGCAGTCCAACGTGCTGCACGCAAAGAGAAAATTGGCGTAGTGGTTTCCAACAAAATGAACAAGTCCATCACCATCTCTGTAGAGAAAAAAGTGAAAGACAGCATGTACCACAAGTTCATGAAAAGTTCAAGGAAGTTCATGGCACACGATGAGCAAAACGAATGCAATGTGGGTGACAGGGTTCGTATCGTCGAAACCCGCCCCCTCAGTAAAAACAAATGTTGGCGTTTGGTGGAAATCATCGAAAGAGCCAAGTAATTCAAATTAAGACCACCTAACCGTCAATAATCGATCATGGTACAACAGGAAAGCAGACTGGCAGTAGCCGACAACAGCGGCGCCAAAGAAGTGCTTTGCATTCGTGTCCTTGGAGGCACCGGCAAGCGCTACGCCAGTGTAGGCGATAAAATTGTGGTTTCCATCAAATCGGCCATCCCCACAGGGAATGCCAAGAAAGGAACCGTTTCCAAGGCTGTCGTTGTTAGAACTGCCAAGGAAGTGCGCCGCAGGGACGGGTCCTATATCCGTTTCGACGATAATGCCGTTGTGCTTTTGAATGCACAAGACGAACCACGGGGTACTCGCATCTTTGGCCCGGTAGCCAGGGAACTGCGTGAGAAGCAATTTATGAAAATCGTTTCTTTGGCCCCTGAGGTCCTTTAATATTCTTTTGTTATGAAAAAATCTAAAGTACACGAAATACCGGTTGCCAAACCCAAACTCCGCAAGGGGGATATGGTGCAGGTTATTGCCGGGGACAGCAAAGGCAAGCAAGGGCGCATTCTCGAAATGAAGCGCGAAACCAACCGCGCCGTTGTGGAGGGTCTCAATTTGGTTAGCCGTCATACCAAGCCTTCTGCGGCGTCACCCAACGGTGGTATCATCAAGAAAGAAGCCCCTATTCATATTTCGAATCTCAAACTCCTTGTAGGCTCCAAGCCAACGCGTGTTGGGCGTAAACTCAACGATGCTGGAGAAATCGTTCGCTTTGCCAAAATCAATCAGGAAATTATTCCCTCATGAATTATCACGTAAGACTCAAAAACAAATACGCCGAAGAGGTGATCCCAGCCCTCAAGGAGAAGTTCGGTTACAAGAACGTAATGGAAGTTCCTCGCTTGACCAAAATTTGCATTAACCAAGGGGTAGGCGCCGCCGTATCCGACAAGAAGCTTATCGACAACGCTATTGGGGAGATAACCCAGATTACGGGTCAGAAAGCAGTTTCGACTTTGTCAAGAAAAGCGATTTCGAATTTCAAACTTCGTGAGAAAATGCCGATTGGGGTGAAGGTGACGCTTCGCAACGAGCGGATGTATGAATTCCTTGACCGTTTGGTTGCTGTGGCATTGCCCAGGGTCCGCGATTTCAAGGGTATCCCCGCCAAAGGATTTGACGGACGGGGTAATTATACCCTTGGAGTCACTGAACAAATCATTTTCCCGGAGATCAATATTGACAAAGTCAACAAGATCAACGGTATGCACATCACTTTCGTGACCACCGCTCGTAACGACGAAGAAGCTAAGGCTCTTCTCGCTGAGTTGGGTCTTCCATTCAAATCTTCAAAGAATTAACCATGGCCAAAGAAGGTATCAAAGCCAGAGACGTTAAGCGACTCAAAGCTGTTGAGCGCTACGCCGCCAAGCGTAAAGCCCTCAAAGAAGCAGGTGACGTGATTGGTCTTCAAAAACTCCCACGCAATGCATCGCCGGTTCGCTTGCACAGCCGTTGCAGCATTTCGGGTCGTCCCCGTGGTTTCATGCGCCAGTTTGGAATCTCAAGGGTATTGTTCCGGAAAATGGCCTCGGCTGGCCTCATACCGGGTGTGACCAAATCCTCTTGGTAATTCTTGTTCAATCTTATTAAGGCCACAAACCTCCAAAGCATTCTCATCGATATTATACCATGACAGATCCAATTGCTGATTATTTAACCCGCCTTCGTAATGCCATGAAGGCCAGGCATCGCATTGTCGAGATTCCTGCCTCCAATTTGAAGAAAGCCATTACCAAGGTTTTGTTTGACAAGGGCTATATCGCGAATTACAAATTTGAAGACGAAGGTCCACAGGGCCATATCAAAATCGCCCTCAAATACATCCCTGGGACTGGAGAGCCGGTCATCCGCGAATTGACTCGGGTTAGTCGTCCTGGTCTTCGTTCATATAAGGGTGTGGAAGAAATGCCTCGCGTAATCAACGGCTTGGGGGTCGCCATCCTGTCCACTAATAAGGGCATCATGACCGACAAAGAAGCCCGTAAGCATAATGTAGGCGGTGAGGTCCTTTGTTATGTCTCTTAATTCACAGTTTATTTGTTTTAACATTATCTGAATAATATCATGTCACGAATAGGTAAACTTCCACTCGCCATCCCATCCACAGTTCAGGTTCAGGTGGCTCACCAATTGGTCACGGTGAAAGGTCCCAAAGGTGAGCTCTCTCGCCAAATGGATCCTGACATCCGCCTTGACCTTATCGACGGTGTCGCCACCTTCACACGCCCAACGGATAGCAAGCGCCATCGCGCCTTGCATGGTTTGTACAGGGCTTTGTTGGCCAACATGGTCAAAGGCGTCTCCGAAGGATACACCCTCCAACAAGAGCTGGTTGGTGTGGGATACCGCGCCAATGCCAACGGTCAATTGTTGGAACTCGCTTTGGGATATTCACATGAGATTATCATGCAAATCCCCAAAGAGGTTAAATTGGCAACTCTAACCGAAAAGGGTAAGAACCCTATCGTAACCTTGTCCAGTCACGACAAAGAATTGCTTGGGCAGGTTGCTGCTAAACTTCGCTCACTCCGTGCCCCAGAACCCTACAAAGGCAAGGGTATTCGTTTTGTCGGCGAGATTCTTCGTAAGAAAGCCGGTAAATCCGCCTCCAAAAAATAATAATACACGTATAACTCTATCCTTTATCATTCATGGCTTACGATCGTACCGAACGCCGCTCCCGAATTCGCAGGGGTATCCGCAAAAAAATTGCGGGTACTGTGGAGCGTCCCCGCTTATCTGTTTTCCGTTCCAACACCGAAATCTATGCACAGATTATCGATGATTTGAACGGGCGTACCTTGGTTGCTGCCTCAACCCGTGAGAAGTCGATGAGGGATATGAAGGTTCGTCGCCTTGAACAATCCGCCGCTGTTGGTAAGTTGTTGGCCGAAAAAGCACTTGCCGCTGGAGTTACTTCGGTCGTCTTTGACCGTGGTGGTTACTTGTACCACGGTAGGGTCAAGGCCCTTGCAGAGGGTGCACGTGAAGGGGGTTTACAATTTTAATTTTTTATACAATCTATTATGTCAACCACAGATATTCGGCGTGTTAAAGCCAGCGAGATTGAACTCAAAGACCGTTTGGTCGCCGTTCAAAGGGTAGCCAAGGTGACCAAAGGAGGACGTACTTTTTCCTTTTCGGCCATCGTGGTGGTCGGTGATGAGCAAGGTATCGTTGGGTACGGTCTCGGCAAAGCCAAAGAAGTTTCAGAAGCCATAGCCAAAGGCATCGATGATGCCAAAAAATCGCTGATCAAGGTTCCTGTTTACAAAGGCACTATCCCGCATGATGCTGAGGGCAAATTCGGGGGTGGATTGGTTTACATTAAGCCTGCATCGCACGGTACTGGTGTTATTGCTGGTGGTGCAATGCGTGCAGTGTTAGAAAGTGCTGGGATTACCGATGTACTTGCCAAATCCAAAGGCTCATCCAACCCGCACAATGTGGTGAAGGCTACGATTGCTGCATTGGGCGCCTTAAGGGATCCGCATACGGTATCTCAACAGCGCTCTGTTCCCATCTCCAAAGTTTTCAACGGTTAATCCCATTACAGACCATGGCAACTTACCAAATTACCCAAGTCAAAAGCGCAATTGGTCGTTCAGAACGCCAAAAGCGCACCCTGATTGCTCTGGGGCTGAAGAAGAATCAAACAACGGTCCGTCACGAGGGCACCCCACAGGTACTCGGCATGCTGGCCAAAGTTCAACATTTGATCAAAATTGAGGAGATTTAATTATGGACCTAAGCAAATTGATGCCTGCAGAAGGCAGTGTACACAAAACCAAACGCATTGGTCGGGGCGAAGGTTCCGGTAGAGGGGGTACCTCCACCAAAGGACACAAAGGCGCCCAGGCTCGTACGGGCTACTCTTCAAAACCCGGTTTCGAAGGTGGTCAGATGCCTCTGAAATTGCGTGTTCCCAAATTTGGTTTCAAAAGCCGTAACCGTGTGGAATACATTGCGGTGAATTTGGACCAATTGCAAACCCTTTGCGATGAATATGGAGCCTCGGTAATGAACCCGGCTTTCTTTGCAGAACATGGTTTCGGTGCATCAAGGGGTAGTCGGATCAAGATCCTAGGTCGTGGGGAATTGAACAAAGCCATTCAAGTGGAGGCCCATGCCTTTAGTGCAACAGCCAAAGCCAGAATTGAGGCCGCAGGAGGCTCTGTTAGTGCTTTAGGGGCCTAAAAAATTGAGGACATGAACAAATTAATTCAGACCATTAGGAACATATTCCGAATCGAGGAACTCAAGGACAGGATCCTTTTGACCTTCGGTTTGTTGCTGGTTTACAGGCTTGGTTCCTATGTGGTATTACCCGGGGTTGACCCTGTGATGTTGGAACAAATGAATCCAACCGGGGGATCTGCAGGCTTAACGGGCTTAATTGATCTTTTTGCGGGCGGTGCCTTTTCTAGGGCATCGATTTTCGCCTTGGGAATTATGCCCTATATCTCCGCCTCTATTGTGGTTCAGCTTATGGGTATGGTTATTCCTTCTTTTCAGAAAATGATGAAGGAAGGTGAAAGCGGACGAAACAAAATCAATCAAATTACCCGTTACCTAACCATTGCTGTGACCGCGGCCCAGGCATTTGGTTTTCTGATCAACCTCAAAGCTCAATCCCTGGAAGCCATCATCTTGCGTAGCGGTGATACTTTGGATTTGTCGTTCGTCTTGTCCACCGTCGTGGTGCTTACCGCAGGGACCATGTTCGTGATGTGGCTGGGCGAGAAAATTACCGACAAAGGTCTTGGGAACGGGACATCCTTGATCATCATGGTGGGGATTATCGCGCAGCTTCCTGATGCCTTAATTGCCGAATTTCAATTCCGTTCCGGTTCTGGAGGGGGTGGCTTGATCCCGTTCCTTGTGGAAATTGCTTTGCTTGCTGTTGTGGTGGGCCTAACCATCCTCCTTGTTCAAGGTACCAGGAAAATTCCATTGCAAGTCGCCAAAAGAGTGGTAGGTAACCGTATTTACGGGGGTCAGCGCCAGCATGTTCCTATCAAAGTGAATGCTGCAGGGGTTATGCCCATCATTTTTGCTCAAGCGATCATGTTCCTTCCCACAACGATTGCTCAGTTTTTTCCGGATTCGGATTTCAGTGCCGGGGTGATGGCGGCCTTTGTAGACTATACGGGCGTTACCTATAATATTGTGTTGGCGTTGCTTATTGTGGTGTTTACTTATTTCTACACCTCGCTCTCGGTCAATGCTAACCAAATGTCAGAAGATCTCAAGCGAAACGGAGCCTTCATCCCAGGCGTCAAACCGGGCCGTAGCACCGCCGATTATATTGATGATGTTTTGGCTCGAATTACTTTGCCCGGCTCAATTTTCTTGGCTGCCGTTGCCATATTGCCCGCCATTGCTATCATTTTGGGGGTCAATTCTCAGTTTGCTCAATTCTTCGGAGGTACTTCCCTGCTAATTCTGGTTGGCGTAATCTTGGATAGTTTGGCACAGATCGAGACTCATTTATTGAATCGTCATTACGATGGTCTGATGAAATCGGGTCGTATCAAAGGCCGGTCCAACAACATAATGGAGGGTCCTCGCGCTTAATTCAACCCATGGCCAAGCAAACCTCA